>NZ_JAESMB010000014.1:0-291672 GCF_017892945.1 Staphylococcus sp. GDX8P114P-2
CATGATGTGGGACAGAAATCTAATTTGATAAAAAGATTTCGTCGTCCCACCCCGGCAAGGATGACTAGCATTGAAAAAAGCTTGATTTGAAGCGCATTTTCAATACAGTCATCTACTGCCAATATGAATAGAGACTGGGACGAATGAATATTGTCCCAGCCTCGAAATTAAGATATAGTTTATATTTTTTTAACTGTTAATAATAAATAGATGAAGAATGGTGCGCCGAATGCGGCAATAAAGACACCCGCAGGTACTTCCTTCGGTAAGAAGATAGTACGCCCAACTAAATCGGCAAGCAAAATTGAAGCAGCACCACAAATAGCTGACATAACTAAGCGTTTTAAATAACTGGCTTTAATAAGTGTTTTAGCAATGTGCGGTGAAATTAAACCGACAAAGCCAATATTACCGACAAAACTAATCGCTGACGCTGCCAAAACGGTTGTAATTAACATTTGAATTAATTTTGTTTGATTCACATTTAAACCTAAGCCAGTTGCAACGTCATCATGCATAATAGACACCTTCATACGAGGAATTACGATAGCTAACAATGGCACTACGCAAAGTATGATAATCGCTAAAATTAAGCTACTATCAAAGGTTGCACCGGATAAACTACCGACAATCCAAGTATAGGCTTTAGAGGCAGATAATTGTTTGGTCATGATGAGGAGACCATTCACTAAAGCTGTAAACATAGTCTGTAAAGCAATACCAATAATGACGATAGTCGTTGGTTGCAAATTTCCTTTATGTTGGAAGCTGATGAGCAGCAACATCGCTAAGGCACCACCAGTTAAGGAAAAGAGTGGTAACCAATGGATACTTAAACTACTGATAAAAGCAATAAAAGTTACTGCGCCAAAGGTCGCACCACCAGTAACACCAATAATATCTGGAGAGGCAATAGGATTTTTTAAGATATTTTGCAAGATTAAGCCACTGGCACCTAATGCAGCACCGGCAACGATGGCAAGTGTGATACGTGGTAATCGCAACACTTCAAGTGTAAATTGATCTGGGCTGTTGGCAGGGTCAAAGATATAAGCGATTATCTTCAAGGGTGAAATAAACGTTGAGCCCAGCATTAAACTAATGATTGCCAAGACACTTAATAGTAGCATCGCGACAACTAAACGCCTTGAATCTTGTTTGGTAAGTGACTCATTCATATACTTTGAATTCCTTTCCTCATAATATAAATCAATGTTATGGCACCGATAATTGCGGTAATCACACCAATGGGTAGTTCAAGTGGTTGAATGATGATACGTGCAATGATGTCGGATAATAACATGAGTATCGCGCCACTTATAGCATTAAATGGTATTAAATATTTATAGTTAGGTGGTAATAGTTTTTTACTGATATTTGGAATAATTAAGCCTACAAACATAATAGAACCTGCAATGGCTACTGAGACGCCAGCTAACACACTGATTAATATGATTATGATAAATTTCGTTATTTTAATATTTTGACCTAAGGCAGTCGCAATATCATCACTCGTCATTAAAATGTTAATACGAGAAGATAAAGCCAAGGCAACTACTAAAGCGATGACAATCAGAGGAATTACCCATGGAACCTCCCAAATATTGCGAAATGAAACAGAACCACTTAGCCAAAATAAAAAACTTTGTAAATTATTTTCATTCATAATCATTATACCTTGTGTAAAAGCACTGAAGAGGGCAGAGATTGCTGCGCCTGCTAATATCACTCGTTTTGGCGAGAATTGTGCTTGTTTGAACATTCCCAACATAATAACAACCACAGTGACTAAAATAGCGCCTATAAATGCTAGTATAATGAGTGCTTCAAATGATTGAATACTGAATAATGTTAAGCCTGCGATGACGAAAAAGACAGCACCAGCATTAACACCAAAAAGGCCTGGAGAAGCGATGGGATTACGTGTTAAAACTTGCATGAGTAATCCGGAAACTGCTAATGCTGCACCAGTTAATAATGCGATAATAGTTCTGGATGCACGTGATTCGATAATGAGAATATGTATATCGTTTGAGCTATCAAAGTGGAAGAACGCCTGTACCAACTGAGATAGTGGTACAAGCGTATTCCCAACTATTAAACTTAAGATGGTTACAACGATTAGACATAAACCAGAGAGTATTAACTTAGACTGAGGTTTAAGTAACATGATGTAACTCCTTATGCATTAAGATTGTTTTTCGATATCTAATTTTTGATATAAATCATCAATTAATTTGAGTGATGACTGGTAACCGCCAGCCATATTCCATGTGATTTCATCAACGTTATCGGAAACATCGTCAGATTTTACAGCTGACAAGTTTTTCCATTGATTACTATTCGTCCATTCTTGCTGCGTTTTTTTAGTTAATTTAGCATCTTTGGCCGTTGTATCTGATTTAAACATAAAGATATGATCAGCATCCATTAATGGAATACTTTCTTTAGATGTTAATTGAATAATATCTTTACCTTTGTCTACTTGCTTTTGTTGTGCTTCTGGGCGTTTGAAGCCTAAATCATGCAAGATGTCACCAGCGTATCCACTTGCATAGATACGTGCATGATCTGGTCTGAAGTTGACAACAGAAGCGGATATTGGCCACTCTTTACCATATGTTGCTTTCGCGTCTTTTTGGAATTGAGCTACTTTATCATCGTATTTTTTCAACAATTCATCCGCTTTATCTTCTTTCCCTAATGCTTTCCCCATCATTTTAGTCGTATCTTTAAATTTATATACAGTGTCATGCGTAATTGTTGGCGCAATTTTTGATAATTGTTCGTATTGTTTTTCATTACGTACTTTTGACGCCACGATTAAATCAGGTTTTAGTTTAGAAATTTCTTCTAAGTTAGGCGCAGGTTCCTGACCAACTATTTTGGTATCTTTTAAGTCATCTTTTAAATAGTCATATTTTGGTTGTTGTGTCCAAGACTCGACGGCACCTACAGGTTTAACGCCTAAAGCAACAGAGACATCAGTTGCGCCTTGATACAATGTTACAACACGCTTCGGTTTTCCTTTAATTTCAGTTGTCCCCATAGCATGTTTTACTTTAACGGACTTACTATCTTCTTTATTGTTTGCAGATTTCTCTGAACTGTTATTCCCACAAGCTGCTAATAGCACAACTAATGCTAAAGCAACTACTAATAATTTTGTTAAATGTTTCATCGTTTTGAATGAGACCTCCCATTTGCTATTGATAATCATTCTCATATATAAATATCTTATAACTTTATGAATAAGTCAATAAAAATTTTAGATTTTTTAAATAATTAAATTGTGAGTTGACATATGTTGTCGGAAAAAATATAATACAGCCATTGATAATGATAATCGTTATCAATTGATTGTGTTACTCATTTTAAATTATTGTAGGAGGAATTCAATTGGACGAAGCACGTAAGAACAGCAATGATTCTTTACTTTCATGTATAGGTAATACACCAATGATTCAACTTAAACACTTATTTCCTAATCATAAAGTTTACGCGAAATTAGAATATATGAATCCTGGTGGCAGTATGAAAGACAGGCCTGCAAAATACATTATAGAAGACGGCTTGAGACGTGGAGTAATTACGTCGGATACGCATTTAATTGAGAGTACCTCTGGAAATTTAGGTATTGCTTTAGCAATGATAGCTAAAATTAAAGGATTAACACTAACATGTGTCGTTGACCCTAAAATTTCTGAAACGAATTTAAAAATCATTAAAAGTTATGGTGCAAATATCGACATGGTTTCTGAACCTGATGAAAATGGTGGTTATTTAATGACACGCATTAATAGAGTACAGACGTTACTCAATGAAACAACAAATGCTTATTGGATTAACCAATATGCCAATGAATTAAATTGGCAGGCACATTATCATGGTGCGGGCACTGAAATTGTCGACCAAATCGCAGAACCGATTGATTATTTTATTGCACCAGTAAGTACAACAGGAAGCATTATGGGGATGAGTCGCAAAATTAAAGAACATCACCCTCAAGCACAAATTATCGCTGTTGATGCGAAAGGTTCAGTCATTTTTGGTGACACACCTACAAATAGAGAATTACCAGGAATTGGTGCGAGTAGAGTACCAGAAATATTAAACAAACAAGAAATCGACCAAGTTGTCCATGTCGATGATTATCAATCTACACTTGGTTGTAAGCGCTTAGTTGATAAAGAAGGCATTTTTGCTGGTGGTTCAACAGGTTCAATTATTGCGGCCATAGCCGAAATTATCGACAATATGGACCACAATAAAACAATCGTTACAATTTTACCGGATCGTGGCGACCGTTATTTAGATTTAGTATATTCGGACGACTGGTTTAATCATATAAAAGAGAGCAGAGGAGCATTATCACGATGAATAAAGCATTATTGTATTTAAACAGAACAGATGTAGCACAAGCAGGTGGCGATCATTCAGATGTCTATGTTGCAGCACTATCTGAAGCCTTAACAGCACATGCAAAACAAGATTTTGTCCAACCACTAAAGCCGTATTTACGTGCACAAGGCAAGGAGGGGCATATTGCAGATCGTATTATTGCTATGCCAAGTCATATTGGTGGGCAAGATCCAGTTTCAGGTATTAAGTGGATTGGAAGTAAACATGATAATCCAACGAAAAGACAATTGGAACGTGCGAGTGGCGTTATTATTTTAAATGATCCAGAAACGAATTATCCTATTGCCGTAATGGAAGCAAGTTTAATTAGTAGTATGAGAACTGCGGCAGTGTCTGTCATTGCAGCACAACACTTGGCAAAAGAAGGATTTACAGATTTAACAATTATTGGTTGTGGTTTAATTGGTGATCGCCAACTACAAAGTATGTTGGAACAATTTGACCATATACAGCAAGTTTATGTATATGATCAATTTCTGGAAGCGAGCGATAAGTTTGTGAGTAAATGGGCAGCTGCATATCCTGATGTGAATTTTGTCCAGGCCAGTACAGCGCGTGAAGCAGTAGAACATGCGGAAGTATTAATTACTTGTACTGTGACAGACCAGCCTTATATTGAATATGAATGGCTTCAAAAAGGCGTGTTTATCAGTAATATTTCGATTATGGATATTCAAAAAGAAGTCTTTGTTCAAGCTGATAAAGTCATTGTCGATGATTGGTCGCAAGCAAATAGAGAGAAAAAGACTTTGAATCAACTCGTACTAGAAGGTCGTTTTAGTGAAGATGCATTGCATGCTGAGTTAGGACAATTGTTGACTGGAGACAAACCTGGACGTGAACATGATGATGAAATTATCTTACTTAATCCTATGGGGATGGCAATTGAAGATATTAGCAGTGCCTACCATATCTACAAACGCGCGCAACAACAACAGATTGGTACAACATTAAACCTGTATTAAGGAGTGTCATGCAATGATGCAAGTTACAGCGCAACTACAGCAACAGAAAGCACAACTACACATACTGCGAGATTTGGTAGATAGTATGTTGTGTGAAGATATTTTTGAATTATGGTCCAAAAGTCAACTAGAACAGACACCAACTGCAACTATTTTACATTATCAGCAGGCAGCTCAAACGTTATCGATACCTGTATATTTAAGTGGCTTGAATACATATCGCTTGGCAAGTGACACTGTGGTATTGCATTCAAAGACAGCGCAGCATATAGCTGATGCTGTGACTTTATGGCAGGCACTAGTATCAATGAATGCAGCACGCTGCGACAACTTGAATGTGCAACGTTTTGCAGAAGGATTGATGACTGCCGAACAACAATTAGCAGACCAATTGACGCACTTAACATTAGCTGATAATACGTTCATCCAAGCAGAACAGTTAGCCAGTTTAAAGGATCGACCATTTCATCCTTTAGCAAAGGAAAAACGTGAATTGTCAGAAACAGACTATAAGCGTTATCAAGCCGAATATTGTCAATCGTTTGCACTACAAACTGTAGCTATTCATCGCGATTACCTTATTGCAGGTGATGTCGCGGAAGAAGCGGCATTGATGGAGACATTAGGATTAACCGATATTCAAGTGAAACAACTGTTAAGAGAACATGAGGTGACGGCAGCTGACTATATGGTGTTTCCAGTACATCCATGGCAATGGGAACATATTATTCGACCTATGTTCCAAGGGGAATTAGCTACAGGTGTTATCGTGCCACTCAATTATAAGTTTGGAAATTACGTCTCATCATCGTCGATACGTTCACTCATTGATGTGCAAGACCCGTTCCATCATCTTAAAGTACCTTTTGCTATGCAGTCATTAGGTGCCCTCAGACTGACGCCTACGCGATATCTATTAAATGGCGAAAAAGCAGAAGGGCTTTTAAGACAAGTGATAGCACAAGATAAGAACTTAGCCGATACGGTAACTTTATGCAATGAACGGCAATGGTGGTCATTTATGCAGGCAGATGGCGATATTTTTGCAGATAAAATAGGGCATTTAACCGCACAGCTTAGAAGTTATCCTGAGAGTGTAATGGCAGATCATACACAGTTAGTGTCTATGGCAGCACTTGCCGCACATGACACAAAATTATATGCATTAATCATAGATAAACCAGTCAAAGAGATTACACAAGATGATGTCCTAGCATTATTTGATGATATTGTGGCACATTTTATTCAAACGGTTATGACATTTATGCAGTATGGTGTGTTGCCAGAGGTACATGGACAAAATGTCTTACTATCATTTCAGGAGGGGCACGTTCAACAGTGTGTGTTACGTGATCATGATACTGTGCGTATTTATCCACCATTGATGCAAGCCAATGACATCAATATACCAGAGTACACAATTAGTCAAAACTCACCGAATACGTTGATTAATGATGATTTAGCAACATTTTTTACGTACTTCCAAACGTTGGGTGTTTCAGTAAATTTATATGCAATTGTCGATGCCCTGCATCATACTTTTAACATTAAAGAAGCTCAATTGATGACACGCATTAAACACGCTATGAAACAGCAAGTCGAAACGCTTAATTTTGCCCCTGATACCAAACAACAAATAACTACATTATTGTTTACAGCAGACACTTGGCCTTTTAAACGGATACTTTTACCGTTATTACAACAGCAAGGCTCTGGTGGTGGAAGCATGCCTTCTAGTATTGGGACTATAGCGAACCCTATGAAACGTTATGACTAATGTAGCAGTTTGGTATCGTAATTTTCGACTTTTATGGCTGAGTCAATTTATTTCTATTGCCGGTTTAACGATTTTAGTGCCATTGTTACCCATTTACATTGCATCACTGCAAGCATTATCTGTGACTGAAATTCAATTATGGAGTGGTCTAGCAATTGCTGCACCAGCAATTACTACTATGGTGTCATCACCGTTATGGGGCAAATTAGGTGATAAAATTAGCCGCAAATGGATGGTGTTACGCGCGTTGCTAGGGTTAGCGGTTTGTTTATTCCTCATGTCACTTTGTACAACGCCATTACAATTTGTTGTTGTACGTTTGTTGCAAGGGTTATTTGGTGGTGTCGTAGACGCATCAAATGCTTTTGCGACGAGTGAAGCACCTGATGATATGCGCGGTAAAGTGCTGGGAAAATTGCAAAGTGCAATTAGTGCGGGTTCCTTAGTAGGCCCATTAATTGGTGGCATTGTGGCAGCAATGATTGGTTTTCAATCACTGTTGTTAATTATCGCGATTATTACGTTTGTTGTCTGTGTCATAGGTGTGAAATTTTTAGTAGAAACATCACATCGTCAACATACTAATGAGCAAGCAACTGTGACATGTGGTGTTTTCCAATCTTTTCACTGTTTACTTGGTACGCAGACGACATGTCGTTTTATTATAGTGGGTATTTTAGCTAACTTAGCTATGTATGGCATGATGACAGCGTTAGCGCCTTTAACGGCAGGTGTAAATACAACTCTATTAGATGACAAATCAGCTGTCGGTATAGTGCAGTCAGTATTTTGGACAGCATCAATTCTCAGTGCGCCGTTATGGGGACGCTTAAATGATAAAAATTATGTCAAACAAGTTTATTTACTAACGGCATTAGTTTGCGGTTTCAGTGTAGTGCTACAAGGTTTGGCTACTAATATATGGATGCTTATGATTTTTAGAATTGTTCAAGGATTGACGTACAGTGCCTTAATTCAAAGCGTGATGTATGTAGTAGTTAAAGCATGCCACCGTGATTTAAAAGGTACGTTCGTTGGTTCAACCAATAGCATGTTGGTGGTAGGACAAGTGATTGGTAGTATGTTTGGTGCTGTGGTGACAAGTAGTTATAACCCGAGCATAACTTTTATAGTAATGGGAGTTATTTTTATCGGCAGTAGTCTAATCTTACTCTTTTCACGAGTCAATGAAATGTCAGAATATCAAATATCAATGAAGTTATGGGAGTTGAATGACAGACGTGCAAAATAAAAATATAGCAGCGCATGCTGCGGTAGAACGAATGTTAAATGTCTATTTTAGAGAACATCAGTTATATCATAGACAGCCAGAAGACAATATGTGGCACATTACCATTGATGACTCCCAACAATTAACTGGCCAATTTCACTATTGGTCAGCCATGGGGCATCATGCGTATGAACCAGAGATACAACTACAACAAACAGCTGTGACGACGTCATTAGCACCATTAGAAGTTATTACTAAACTATGTGACAAATTAGGACAAGGTGATGCGGTGTTAAGTGAGCGCATGTCTGAAATTAGTAACGATATTAAAAACAGTATAGAACGCACAGCGCATTATTTAGCATATCGAGAGCAACAACAGTCGCTCAACCCGTATATACTATCTGAACAATCATTATATTTAGGGCACCCATTTCATCCAACGCCAAAGAGTTCAGTAGGATTTAGTGAAGCGGATTTACAACGTTATGCGCCTGAATGTCAAGCTAAGTTCCAGCTTTATTATGTTGAAGTCGCAAATGAACTCATCGTCGAGCGTTATGTGACAGGCACAGCAGTTAGTGTCAATGACACACTCTTAGCGTTGGCTAAATTATCAACGTCTGAACTGACTGAAGGCTATACGTTATTACCGCTACACCCATTTCAACTTACTGTCCTACAAGATAATGCAGATTTTCAACAATGGGTTACACAAGGGTTAATTAAACTTATAGGAGAGCGCGGTCATGTATTATATCCGACGTCATCTGTGAGGACCGTTTTTGCTAAAGAGTTAAATATTTATTTAAAATTACCTATCCAAGTGAAAATTACTAACTTTGTTAGAACGAATGATTATGAACAAGTGGAACGTACAATTGATGCAGCACAAGTGATTGCTGCTATCAAAACAGAGTATGAAACAGCGCAATTTAAATTAATGTTCGAACAAGGCTATCGTGCCCTCAGACCACATAAGACAAAAGAGAATTTTGATCTGTTAGCTAACAGTGCCATGATCGTGCGTGAAGGTATTGAAAACTATCATCCACAAAAAGAAATTCATGTATTAGCGAGTCTATTCGAGACGATGCCACATAGTTGTAATTCGCTGTTAAGTAAACAACTATCAATGAGTAAGTTAACTGTAAAAACGTGGTTGAAAGACTATTTGAACTTAACACTAAAACCGATGTTACAACTGTTTGTAAATACAGGTGTTAGTTTAGAAGGTCATGTACAAAATTCCTTGATTGAACTAAAAGACGGTCGTCCTATTGCCTATTATGTGCGTGACTTAGAAGGTGTATGTCTATCACGTAAGAAAGCAGAAGCAGCACAGCTCGCCCCACAAGTAGTCGCAAACAACAGTCCAGTAGTCTACAGTGATGAGGCTGCTTGGCAACGTTTCAAATATTATATTATTGTCAATCATCTCGGTCATCTTGTAGCGACTGTTGGAAAACATAAGGGTGAAGAATTGACTTTATGGTCACACGTGCACGACATATTGCAATCATGGTTACAAGAAGAGACAAGTTCAGCAGCATGGTCGACTTATGTAACAGATCTATGTAATAGTCCAGTATTCGCGGCAAAAGCTAACTTGATTAGTAAAATTCATGATTGTGGCGAAAACCCTATTTATACAGATATACCAAACCCAATCGCAATGACTAAGGAGGTACAATATGATACCTAACACTGAACAGCTAGTGAAACAACGTATTATGAATCAATTAGTAACATCATTAATATATGAAAATATCGTGCATTATGAAGTGAGTCAGGATGACCAAAAAGCAACGATAATTATTGACGCTGGAGATATTACGTACCATGCTACTGTGAAGGAAGCATTTAGTTTTCAACGTTTAACCTTACAATCATCAGTGTTACGTTGTAATGCTAAAGGTAAATATGAAGCAACTGTGAATTACGCACAATTATTACGCGAAGTGGAATACACCTTCCCCAAAAATACAACTAAAATTGAAGCGTTTATTCAAGAGTTGTTACAGACAGAATTGAAGGACCGTCAAGCGCTTCAATATAAGGAGGCATCTGAGGGAGATGTAACTTTAACGTTTGATGCTCTAGAATCATATGCGAGTGAAGGACATCCATATCATCCAAGTTATAAGTCGCGTTTAGGCTTTACTTTAGAAGACAACTTACGCTATGGTCCAGACTTTAAGCCTGAATTCACAATCAAATGGCTAGCTATTCCACAGCAACATATTGAACGTACGTTAGCCACAGGAATAGAACCTGAACAACTATTAGCACAACAATTGGATGCTACGACTTATAGACAATTTCAACAAACAATAAGTGCACAGGGTGATGAAACAATCGACTATGTATGGCTACCGGTACATCCGTGGCAATTTGACCACATTGTTGCTACGGACTTAGCAGAGGAGTGGCTAAATGGGGATATTATTTATTTAGGAGAATCACTCGAAACGTATAGACCACAACAATCGATACGTACCTTAGCACCTGTAGATACAACAAAATACTATCTCAAAGTACCATTAAGCATTACCAATACATCCACGAAGCGGATTTTAGCCCCACATACGATTGAGAATGCAGCTCAAATAACAGATTGGTTAAAACGAATTCAAGCAGCAGATAGCTATTTGCAAGATGAGTTACAAACTATCTTTTTAGGTGAAATTATGGGTATGTCTTATCAATCACCTACAGCTAATACTGCTAAACAACAAGCAACGTACGGTGCGTTAGCTGTGATTTGGCGTGAAAATTTACACCACTATTTAAGTGCACAAGAAGACGCGATTCCTTTTAATGCACTTTATAGTAAGGAGAAAAACGGGCGACCACTCATTGATGAATGGATGCAACGCTATGGTGTAGCAACATGGACACAACAATTTATCAAAGTAGCAGTACAACCTATTATTCATATGTTGTACTATCACGGCATTGCGTTAGAATCGCATGCGCAAAATATGATGTTGATTCATGAAGATGGTTGGCCGACACGTGTTGCTATTAAGGATTTTCATGATGGTATACGTTTTAAGCGAGATTTACTTAGTGATATGGCAAGTAATCCACAATTACAAGATACGCCAGAAGAACATAAAAAAATCAATAGTAATTCTTTTATTGAAACCGATAATATAGCTTTGGTGCGAGACTTTGTGTTGGATGCATTTTTCTTTATTAACATTTCGGAAATCATTATGTTTATTGAGAAATACTACGCTTTAGATGAACACAGTCAATGGGCATATGTTTATGCAGTGTTGGAAACATATCAGCGTCAGCATCCCAATTTGCCAAACTATGCGCATTTTGATTTATGTGAAACAACCATTCAAGTAGAAAAACTAACGACACGTCGTTTGTTAGAAGATACGGAACTTAGAATTCACCATGTCTCAAACCCGTTAGGAGTGATTGCATATGATGACATTATCACTCAAAAATAAATTAGCACAAGGCGCTCAATTATACGGCATGTTTAACTCTATACCCAATCCACTGGTAACTGAGATTATTGCCGCGAGTGGCTATGACTTTGTCATCATTGATAGTGAACACACTGCCATTAATGATGAAACATTAGAACACATGATTCGTGCAGCTGAAGCGGCACAGATAACCCCAATTGTAAGAGTGTCGCAAGCTATCGAACGCGATATTATCAAAGTATTAGATATGGGGGCACGTGGTATTGTTGTGCCACACGTGACTGATAAAGCAAAGGTAGAACAAGTCGTACAATTAAGTCGCTATTACCCACAGGGATTGCGCAGTTTGAATGGTGGACGCATGGCGAAATTTGGCGAGATTCCATTAACTGAGTATATGAATGATGCAAATAATGACATTTTAGTGATTGCGATGATTGAAGATAAAGAAGGTATTGCAGCATTAGAAGATATCGTTCAAGTTGAAGGATTAGATATGATTATCGAAGGTGCTGCAGATCTTTCACAATCTTTCGGTATTCCGTGGGAAACGACGAGTGATACCGTACAATCTGCACTACGTTATATGCATGATGTGACACAAGCAGCTGATAAATATTTCTGTGCCTTACCTAGAGATACAGCACAACAAAAGATGTGGTTACAACGAGGTGTAAACGCCTTTGTCTTGGGTGATGAGCGTGGTAAACTGTATCGTCATTTAAAGTCAGAATTATCTGTACATAAAGGAGCGCATACAACATGACACGATTACATGACACAATAGCACATTTGAAAACAAACGGCACAACAATGTGCCATTTCATCTATGATTTACCAGCGTTACACAAACATGTACAAGCAATAACAGCATCATTACCAGCAAATTGTGACATGTATTATGCGATGAAAGCGAATAGCGAAACATCTATTTTAGCAGCACTAAGTGAAGATGTTACTGGCTTTGAAGTAGCGTCACAAGGTGAGATTGCTAAAGGTTTGGCCCATAAGTCAGCACAACACATTATCTTTGGTGGCCCAGGAAAAACAGATGAAGAGTTAGCTTACGCTGTAGATCAAGGTATTCAACGCATTCACGTAGAAAGTATTTATGAACTACAGCGTTTGAATGCATTGTTAGCTACGAGACAACAACAGATGAATGTATTATTGCGTGTAAATTTAGCAGGACCTTTCCCTAATGCAACTTTACACATGGCAGGTAGACCAACGCAGTTTGGTATTTCGGAAGAACAGATTGATTCAGCTATTGCGTTAGCTTTAGAGCTACCGTATATTCAGCTCGAAGGATTTCATTTTCACTCTATATCTAATAATTTAGATGCGCAGTTACACGTCGAAATGATGCGTTTATATTTTCAAAAAGCTAAAACATGGGCACATCAACATGGATTTACATTACACCATCTCAATCTAGGTGGTGGGATTGGTGTGAACTATGCAGATTTAACGCAGCAATTTGACTGGCAAACATTTGTCGATGGTTTTCACCAAGTCATTGATGACGAAGCTATGCATGAGGTGTCATTAAACTTTGAATGTGGTCGTTATCTAGTGGCGCATATTGGTTACTATGTGACGGAAGTGTTGGATATCAAACGCGTGCACCAAGCATATTATGCGATTCTTAAAGGAGGGACACAACAATTTAGACTGCCAGTATCATGGCAACACAATCATCCTTTTGAAATATATCCTGTAAGCCATAATCCTTATGCTTTTGAGCGTATTAGCGTGGCTCAAAAACCAGTCACTTTTGTCGGACAGTTGTGTACACCAAAAGATGTCTTGGCTAAAGACATAACAGTACCTTCTTTAACTACAGGTGATGTCATTATTTTTAATTATGCTGGTGCTTATGGTTGGTCGATTTCACATCATGACTTTTTAAGCCATCCTCATCCAACATTTATTTATTTAACTGAATAACAAGGAGGAGTTTTATGCAGGAAGTGTATCAACAGTTGCAGCTTGTGCCCGTCGAACGCATCGATTTACATGAAGACTTTGAACCTAGTAGATTAACTAAAACGCAAGCACAAATTGCAGCAGATCAATTTATTAGACATCCGATTCTAGTAGTGCAACTGCAATCAGGGAGATATATGGTAATAGATGGTGTTCATCGCTTTACGAGTTTAAAAGCTTTAGGTTGTAATGTTATTCCTGTTCAAGTCATTGATGAGAGTAAGTATGCGATCACGACGTGGCATCATTGTGTGTCGGCTGGTAAATGGTGGCAGAACTTACAACAAGATCCGACTTTGCCTTGGACTACTGAAGCACGACAAGAAACACCATTCATTACAGTATGCCAACGTCACCATGAACAATATTTATACGCCGATGACTTAGGGCAGGCTAAATTAGCTGCCTGGTCTAAAGTCGTTGCCAGCTATAGTAAGAGCTACACAGTCGAACGTATCGCACAGGGAGAAATAAATGAGTTGTCTGATGAAGAAGTGTTGTTAAAATATCAACCACTCAATATTACAGAAATTGAAGCCGTTGTGGCACGAGGTGAGACAGTACCAGCAGGTGTGACACGTTTCAATATTTCTGGACGTTGTTTAAACTTACAAGTGCCGTTGCATATCTTAACAGAAGCAACAGTACATGTGAGAATGATAAAATGGCATAATTTTTTAGCTGATAAAATCAATAGCATTCGTTGTTATGCAGAGAAAGTATATTTAGTAGAACAGTAAAATCGCAAGACAGGGCAAGTATGCTCTGTCTTTTTTGAGTCCAAATTAATGTTTAAAAGATAATTAAAATTTATAAAAAATAGGAAAATCTTGTTTTTAAAAGTGCCTCTCATTTTTGGTATATTGGCTGTTTTTATGCACGCTTTCCGTGGACACTGACTCAGCCTGTAGTCTTCGGCTAGTTCTTTTCCCACAGGATTCGGCATAAATCACTGCCAACAGGATATAGGTTTTACGTATCAGATAATTTGATAGGTCGACATTATTTCCTACTAAGTAAATGTAGCGAAAATGCACTACTATTTTGACAAAACTATATAAATAGAAAATAAACAAACCCTTCGCGAATTAATGCGAAGGATTTGTTTATGTTATGGAGGCTAGGACAATATTGATTGTCCTAGTCTTTTTTCATATTGGCAGTAGCTGACTGCATTGAAAATGCGCTTCAAATCGAGCTTTTTTCAACGCTAGTCATCCTTGCCGGGGGGACGACGAAATCATTTTTTTCAAAATCAGATTTCTCACCCACTCCCTTTTAAAATAATAATAGTGCCAGTGGTATAGTAATTAATAACGTAAGAACGACACGTATGAACCAAATAACTATAAGTTTCCACACTGGTATTTTAATTTCTGTTGCTAGAATACATGGTACTAAAGCAGAGAAGAAGATAATCGCTGATACACTGACAACTCCAACGACAAATTTCGTGCTTAATGCTGCTTTAGCTACAAGTAATGATGGCAAGAACATTTCGATAATTGAAATGGCTGAGGCTTTAGCTAATAAAGCCTGATCAGGTATAGGGAATAGATAAATGACTGGGTAAAAAATATAGCTAAGCCAATCAATAAGTGGTGTGAAGTTCGCTAATAATAAACCTAAAAATCCAATCGATAAGATGGAAGGTAGTATAGCGATGGTCATTTCAACACCGTCTCTAACATTATCCCACACATTTTTTAATAGTGATGGTGTGGCAGCATTTTGTTTCATAGCTTCATTATAAGCTGTTTGTAAACGACTACCTTTAATAGCTACCTCCTGCTCTCCTTCTTGTCCGTTATAATATTCTGTAGATTCATTGACGATAGGAGGTAACCAAGCAGTAATAGCGGTCACGATAAATGTGATGACTAACGTTCCCCAAAAATATAAATTCCAATGTGGCATTAAGCCGAGCGTATTCGCTACGATAATCATAAAAGTCGCTGATACTGTAGAGAACCCTGTAGCGATAATCGTTGCTTCACGCTTGTTGTACATCCCTTTTTTATAAACTCGATTGGTAATTAATAGCCCTAAAGAATAACTACCAACAAATGAAGCTACGGCATCAACTGCAGATTTCCCCGGTGTCTTAAATACAGGACGCATTACTGGCTCCATAAAGACACCTACAAATTCAAGCAAACCGTAACCGACAAGTAAAGACAGTGCGATGGCACCGACAGGAATAAGTACACTTAATGGCATCATCAGTTGATCAAATAAAAATGGACCATAATCTTTATTAAATAATAGTGCCGGACCAAAGTTGAAAACATACATTACGCCAATAACCGCACCAATAACTTTAAATAATGTAATAATAAAATCAGTGGCAGACTTTTTATATGTTTGCCTCATAATAGGCAAGATGGCTCCTGCTAAAATCATTAATAACGCTATATATGGCATAACGTCACCTAATACTGCTCTAATAGCTAAATGGACATGATCAATAAATATTGAATTTGTTCCATTAATTGTGATAGGTACGAAGAAACAAAATATACCGAGTAAACTAAAAACATAAAAACGCCATGCCCCTTTATTGCGAACTGCAATCGCTTCTTCTTTTATCATAGTGACACCCCTTTGTTTGATATGAATAACGTAGTTGAAAGATACACCATAAATTATACAAAATCATATCATCCCCTATATGACTTATTGTAGAGAAGTGAACATCAACTTACGTAAGATATCTTATATCTATTGTAAAAGGGTAAAATGTTATCAACCAATATTAATAAACTAACTATTAATAGTTTCAAACTATAAAACAGCTGTTGATCTATATTAATAGTACATTTGCTTTGTTAAATTAAAGAGAAAAAATTAACATATATTACAAAATAGGGTATAACAAAACGAAGTATTGTTCATACTAATTAATGTAATGACTATTAAAGTGAAGGGGCTGTTAGATGTGAGGCATTTAGTAGTATTTTTACATGCATCATTAGACGGTTTTGTTGAAGGACCGAATGGTGCTATGGATATAGGTTGGATTGCTTATAATGAAGAGTTAGAACAATTTGCTGATAAAGTTTTAAGCTCGGCAGATACCGTAGTATGGGGACGCAAAACATATGAAATGATGCATGATTATTGGCCATCGGTAAAAACAGAGACCACAGCATCAGAACACGAACGAAATCATGCTCAATGGATTGAACAAGTAGAAAAAGTAGTCTTTTCAACGACTTTAGAATCCGTAGATTGGAACAATACTCGTCTCGTTAATGATGGGGTGGAAGCAGCTATTGCAGATTTGAAGCAACAACCCGGTGGTGACATTGTGGTGATTGGTAGTCCACGATTTGCGCATCATTTGATGCAATTAAACGTGGTTGATACTTTTAAAATAACAGTATCACCAGTATTAGTTGGACAAGGATTACGCTTGTTTGAACATATTGCTGATCAAACAAACTTAACACTGAGACATAGCCAAACATTTGAGTCAGGGGCGCTTGGTTTATGGTATCAGAAACTGACTTAGCATTTTATGTTTTAAAAGTATTGTTACTTCCAGATAATTGTACTATTTTGTTATACTTGCAATAAGAATGTAAGCGTTTTCTATTTGGAGTTAGATTATTATTAACATGAAGGAGCATGCAAATGAAGAATAAAGTGATTATGATAACTGGCGGTAGTAGTGGTATGGGTAAGGCAATGGCGAAACGCTTTGCAGCTGAAGGTGCAAAAGTAGTGATTACTGGACGACATATGGATAAATTGGAAGCAACTAAAAAAGAAATCGAATGTTATGCGGGACAAGTGTTATGTGTAGATATGGATGTACGTGATCCTGATCGGGTACAATACACTGTAGATTATGCAATTGAAACTTTTGGCAAAATTGACGGTTTAGTCAATAATGCAGCAGGTAACTTTATTTGTCCGGCGGAGGATTTATCAATTAATGGTTGGAATGCGGTCATTGATATTGTGTTAAATGGTACATGGTATTGTACACAGGCAGTCGGAAAAACATGGATAGAACGTGGAGAATCTGGAAGAATCTTAAATATGGCCGCAACATACGCATGGACGGCAGGGCCAGGCGTTATTCATTCTGCAAGTGCCAAAGCAGGTGTACTATCAATGACTAAAACACTCGCAGTAGAGTGGGGGTCTAAATATGGCATTTGTGTTAATGCCATTGCACCTGGGCCGATTGAACATACAGGTGGCTCAGAGAAGTTGACATTATCAGAAGAGGCGCGACAGGAAACAATAGACAATGTACCGGTCGGTCGTATGGGACAACCTGAAGAAATTGCTGGTTTAGCACATTTCTTGTTCTCAGATGAAGCCGCATATATTAATGGTGAATGCATTACAATGGATGGTGGTGCGTGGTTGAATCGTAATCCTTTTTAATGAATGAATAAAAAATACAATGATAAAAGGCTGGGACAGCATTGCGTTGTTCCAGCCTTTTAATATTATCAGTAGATGACTGCACTGAAAATGCACTTCGCATTAAGTTTTCCAATGTTAGTCATTCAGTCGAGGTGGGGCGATGAAATCTTTTTAATCAAATTAGTTTTCTGTCCTACTCTTTTTATTTTCTACCTCATTCATATTCATATTCATAATTGTCCTATGTAATTGAATGTTTAAGATAGTTAAATCGGAGAATACTAATAACATAACAACTTTATTAAACAAGAAAGTAAAGGTGAAGTTATATGGATGTTAGATTTCCAATAGGTAAACTAGAGGTACCAGAGCACGTGACATTAAGTGATGTACAAGAATGGTTAGATAATATAAGGGAATATACTTATCAATTACGTACTGTAGTGGATGGCTTGGATGATGAAGCATTGGCGAAAACTTATCGTGAGGGTAGTTGGAACGTGCGTCAACTTGTTCATCATATTGCGGATTCACAATTAAATATGTATCAACGTTTGAAATTGGCTCTAACAGACGATAATCCTCAAGTTCCACCATTTATTCAAGATAAATGGGCGGTACAACCAGATACTAACTTACCGATTGAACCGTCTATTCGTATGTTAGAAGGCATTAATGAACGTATAGCAGTACTAGGTCAAACTTTAACAGAAGCACAATTAACAAGAGTCTTTACATTACAAGGTAGTGGTGAAATCGATGTCGCTACAAAAGTAGCAAAATTGGCATGGCACGAAGTTCATCATTTAGAGCATATTAAGATTGCATTATCACAATAGTTACTAACCATTCAGAGTCATCATGATTTTGAATGGTTTTTTTATTACAATATATAGAAGTTACAATTACAGATAGGGTACAATAATAGAAAACTAAGTGATGGGAGTTTGACATTATGGCTAAATATTATTTTAAGGAAAACTTTTTTAGCACATCAACAACTGCAATTGATATTTATAATGAGCAACACCATGCTGTTTTTGCATTGAAATTATATTATACGTCTACGGCGCAAGAAACGTTTGCTTGGTTAGGGAAAAAGAAACATAATTTTGAAATAACAGATGGTCAAGATATATTTCGAGTACGTCAAGAACGTTCAGTCAGTGGTAAATTTAAAACACCATTTAAGACAGTGTGGGAAGTAGAAAAAAATAATGAAGTCATTGGGGTGTTTCGTACTAAAATAGGATTTAAACCTAAAATGCTATTCGAAGGTATCCAAGGAGACACTTTAACATTTCAGTCCGGTTTTATTTCACGAAGTGTTAATGTAATGAATGAACAAGCTCAAACTTTAATGACAACAAAATCAGAAAGATTTAAAATTGCGTCACGCCATGATATAGATATTCAAAGTGATATTTATAATCCAGCCATGTTACTACTATTATTCCAAGTTTTTTATGAATTTCAGGAATATCAACGGAGTAAGTCAGATTGAATAGCCTAAAGTGAAATAGTATACAATGAAACAATCATAATTTTACAATAATTATTGCATTGAACTTTTATAACAAATTAAAAAGAAATGAAATAAGGTAAAAACATGCACATTTTGTGCTTAAGTTACACTCATATTACAAACATATATTCATTTAATTCCCTTAATCTACTATTTTAATCATGTTTTTAGCACTTTTTCGCTAATTTATTCAGAATTTTCTTGTAATTAAGTTGTAAAAAAACACCTGTTTTTTTCATATCTCTGTAACCTACTAAGGATTTATGCGTGTTACAGTATTACCTGTATTGCAAATAAATCATTACGACGAATTATCTTTTTAGGAGGAGTATTAATTTTATGAAAAAAACAGTAATTGCTTCAACTTTAGCGTTAGGATTAGGCGTAACAGGATTAGCGTCAGGACAAGCAGACGCAGCAGAACAAGATATTAATAAAGAACAATTAGCACAATTAGCACAATCTGGGTCAGCACAATTAGATGCAGCTCCAATTGCAGAAGGTGCTTATAATTATAACTTTACAGTTGATGGTGTGAACTATAGCTTCCAATCAGATGGTAAAAGCTTCTCATGGAGTTATGGTGAAGGATCTGGTGAAAAATCATCAGCTGCAAGTTCACAATCAAGTTCTGAACAATCTGCTTCAGCTGAAGCATCAGTAGCAACAGAACAGCCACAACAAGAGTCAGCTCCACAAGCTGAATCAACACAACAATCAACAGAAGTAACGACTTCAACGTCAACTTCTACAACTACAAAATCTACTGAAGCTTCAAGTGGTTCATCAGTAAACGTTAATTCTCATTTACAACAAATCGCTCAACGTGAATCAGGTGGCGACATTACTGCAATTAACCCAAGTTCAGGTGCAGCAGGTAAATACCAATTCTTACAAAGCACTTGGGATTCAGTAGCACCAGCAGAATATGTTGGACAATCACCAGCATCTGCTCCAGAATCAGTTCAAGATGCAGCAGCAGTTGAACTATATAATACAGCTGGCGCTTCACAATGGGTAACTGCTTAAGTTTAGGTAGTTTCACTCCAACAAAAGACAAGTCAAAATAAATTGAATGATGATCCTGCTTCTATTAGTGAGAAGCAGGATTTTTTATGTGTAAAAATGTAAAATAAAGCACTACAATGCCATCGTGACGCACAATAAATCGTATACTACACATTATATGTTTCGTTGATTCTTCTAGTAATATAAGTTAGCATAGGAATATGCAAGCGTTTTCATTGTTGGCGTATTTAGTACTGATTTGCATGATTACAGACAATTGCAAGCATACATAAAAATGTAAACACGCAATAAATAATTCAATTTTTTTGTGGTTACGTGATAAACAAAGGGGATTTATAATGAAGAGAATAATGTTAATCGGAAGTGCATTTATTGGTATTATCGTTGGCGCAGGATTTGCTTCAGGACAAGAAATTTTACAATATTTTACGAGTTTTGGAGCACTAGGAGTTTTAGCTGCCGTTGTTTCTACGATTTTATTTGCCTATGTAGGTATGATGTTAGTATGGTTAGGCAGTAAATTAAAAGCAGAGAGTCATACTGTCGTTATTCGTAAAATTACTGGAGATAGTGCAGTTGGTAAAACTATAGCCGGAATTGTAGACATAGTGTTAATCATTGCTTTATTTGGTTTTGGTGTTGTTATGCTTGCTGGTGGTGGATCAAGCTTTGAACAGCAGTTTGGTATTCCAGCATTTTTAGGAACAGCACTAATGGCAATATTAGTCTTTTTATTTGGCATGATGAAAATCGATGGGGTTGTCAAAGTTATTGGTAATATTACGCCGTTATTAATTATTTGTATTTTAATTATTGCTGGGTATTGTATCGTCACTATGTCAGGATCATTCAGTGAGTTGAACCAACTCGCTCAAAGTCATAAACCTGCTGTACCTAATTGGTTTTTAGCAGGAGTCAACTATGTATCACTTAATGTAGGTTTAGGAGCTTCTATGTCCATCGTTATGGGTGGTAGTGAGAAAAATCCGAAAGTAGCTGCGTGGGGTGGCCTAGTTGGTGGACTTGTCTTAGGTGTGATGATTATGTTAAGTCATTTTGCTATTTTAACGAATATTGATACAGTAGGTCATTTAGCATTACCAATGTTAGGTCTTGTTAATGATATTTCTCCAATTTTTGGTATCTTTATGTCTATTGTCATTTACCTCATGATTTTTAATACATGTCTAGGAATGTTTTATTCATTAGCAACACGTTTTACTAAAAACGATACGAAACAATTTAAAGTGTTTTATACAGTTATGATATTAATTGGTTTTGTCGTAAGCTTTGCAGGATTTAAAGATTTAATGACTTTCTTCTATCCTGTTATTGGTTATTTAGGATTAGTGTTAATAGGTGTTTTAATTTATGCACCATTTAAAATGAAGAAATTAGAAAATAAAGCACCTGAACATTATCCAAATAATGTAGGACAAACCAATTCTTAAGTATAGAATAAATTGATTTTGGTTTTTATATAAAAAGGACTAATCCATTTAATACGGATTAGTCCTTTATTTTGAGTACGGAGATTTCTGACCCATTTGTTATATAGTAATGTTATTTATTAGTCACATTAGTTATACGTTTATGCAATAAGCTAAAGAAACAAATTAGTGCTATGGCTAATGTGATATGACCTAATCCAGAAATACCTGCAATAGCTGGTCCAGCATTGAACCCTTTAATCGTTGCGATACCATTAACATATTGCATAGCAACAGTGATTAATAATCCTAAATGATAGAGATAAAAGAAGTAATTAAATAAAGTTTTATGCTTCGTTATGTTGAGTTGAAGTTCAATAATCATAAATATTAAAAACATGATAGTTCCTAAAACGAGTAAATGTGTATGTGTTACATTTAATTGCGAATAACCACTAAATTCTTCTGCTTTTGTCATTTCTCGATAAAATATGCCACTAAGTAAGCCTAAAATTGTATAAAATGCTGAGCTATACATTAACTTTTTCATTGTACTATCCTCCTATGTGTTAATTGAATAGTTTTACTATAATGTCTATTTATGAACTGAAGATGAACAATAAGTACGGATAGCACAATAAAAACAGACAAAACTATCCTAATTATTTAGTTATTACTTTTCTAAAAATAATTTATATAATAATGCTAAAAATAAAGTTATATAAAGGTGTTAACATGCATTATTTTCGCACTAATTACATGAATATTACAAAGTTGAATTGCAAATAATTAAACTATAAAGGACAGTGCCAGTTTATAAATGAGCTTAATGAAGGGGATTTGGTCATTTTGAATGTCATTGGGATGTAAAAAAAAGCTTGTTTTTTTTATCTCACTGTAACCTACTAGGGTTTTATAAGTGTTAAAGTGGCTCTTGTAGTTGAAATTGATAGCAAACAACGATTTTAATTTATATTAAACTTAAAACATTCACCTTTTAGGAGGATATTAATAATGAAAAAAACAATTATCGCATCAACATTAGCAGTTGGACTAGGAGTTACAGGAGTAGCGTCAGGACAAGCAGACGCATCAGAACAAAATATAGATAAAGCACAATTAGCAAATACAGCACAAAATAACCCTCAACAATTAAATGATGCACCAGTTCATGAAGGTTCTTATAACTATGATTTTAATCATGATAAAGTAGATTATAACTTTGATTCAGATGGTACTTATTGGTCATGGAGTTACAATGGCTATGGTCAAGGAGCAGCTGACACTAGTGCTCAATCAACTCAAGGTACTGAGCAATCAGCACCAGCTGAACAATCAAATAACAATGCTGAACAAGCAACATCAACTCAACAAAGTGAGCAAGCTGAAGAACCTCAACAAACAGCTGCACCACAAACTGAGCAAACTGAACAACCACAACAAGAGTCTACTTCAGCATCTTCTGAAGACACTAGCTCAAGTGAAGCTTCAAGTGGTTCATCAGTAGAAGTGAATGATCACTTAAAACAAATTGCACAACGTGAATCAGGTGGCGACATCAATGCTACTAACCCTTCATCAGGTGCTTCAGGTAAATATCAATTCTTACAAAGTACATGGGATTCAGTAGCACCAGCTGAATATCAAGGTCAACCAGCAGCATCTGCACCAGAATCAGTACAAGATGCAGCAGCAATGGAACTTTATGAAACTGAAGGTGCGTCACAATGGGTAACTGCTTAATATAAGCATTTTATTTTATTCCCATATTAAGATTCTCACCTCTTTTGAGGTAGAAATCAGACTGTCGACAAAGTCTCTGACTTTGCCGGCAGTTTTTTTATGCACGCTTTCCACGGACACTGCTTTAGTCTGTAGTCTTCTGCTAGTACTCTTCCCACAGAAGCCGACCCCAATTCCTGCCGATATGGTGTTGAAAATATTGCTTATACAAAAATGATTTAGTATCAAATTAATGAGACAAGAGGCTGGGACAATATTGATTCGTCCTAGTCTCTTGTCATATTGGCAGTAGCTGACTGTATTGAAAATGCGCTTTAAATCAAGCTTTTTTCAATACTAGTCATCCTTGCCGGGGTGGGACGACGAAATCATTTTCTCAAAATTGGATTTCTGTCCCACATCATGTTTTATTCGAAACCTTTTTCCGTATTGGCAGTAGCTGACTGCATTGAAAATGCGCTTCAAACCAAGATTTTTTCAATGCTAGTCATCCTTGCCGGGGTGGGACGACGAAATCTTTTTATCAAATTAGATTTCTGTCCCACTCCCTTAATGTTATTTGGTTTTACGCAATAAGTATATTTTATTGTGTGTCATTTTTCTTAAGTGTTGTAATTTTATTCTAAAGTGTATGGAAATGAAATAATTAAGGTTAGAAATTTTATTTTCTATAAAATTTAATGTATATATTATAATGGAGCTGTTGAAGAGTTTAGAATTAAAAAACGAACTGTAGATTTTGAACTTTCATTAAATTACGCTGTAGAATTAATGAGTGAAATAAGAAGGGGGATAGTTTATGAACATACTAGTTGCAGCTTTTGAACCATTTGATGGTCAAGTGCTAAATCCAGCTTTAGAAGCACTGAGACAATTACCACATGAAATAGGGAAGCATAAGTTAACTAAATTAGAATTACCTACAGTATTTTATGAAGCGAATGATGTACTGATTCAATGTGTACAACAAAAAGATATTGATGCGATATTAACAATCGGGCAAGCGGGAGGGCGTAGCGCATTAACACCAGAACGCGTAGCAATAAATATAGATGATGCACGTATTCCTGATAATAAAGGGCAGCAACCTATTGATACACCTATTCAACAAGACGGTGCACCGGCTTATTTTTCAAATATGCCAGTAAAAAGAATGACTGCAGCAATTCAACAAAGTGGCGTGGAGGCAAAGTTATCAAATACAGCAGGAACTTTTGTTTGTAATCATATTTTTTATCAATCAGGTTATCTACAAGCAACACAATATCCCCAATTGTTATTTGGCTTTATTCATGTGCCCTACATATCTGAACAATGCAATGTACAAACAGCTACACCGTCATTGTCGTTAGCTACTATAGTGACAGGTTTAACAGCAGCTATCACAGCAATTTCATATGATGACGATGCGTCACTAGCATTAGGTCAGACTGAATAGTAAGTATTTTATGCTACAGACGTAGAAATGCCATGGAACAAGTGAGACGTTTTCTTACTTTCATTTAAGAAAACGCTATCATACAATAAAGAGATAAACTTATAATAGAAAGGAAGTTAGTTATGACAAATAACACATTACCAACACTAACGTATACAGGTGCTTCGAAGAGTGCAGTGCCTATTATTAGTGAGAGCAATTTACAAACTGTGACAGCAGAACCGTGGTTAAAAATATCAGATGAAGGATTACAGCTAGAAGGGCTGTGTTTTGATAGAGCAAAAAATCTGTTTTTATGTGAAGTCTTTGGCGGTAATATCTTTAAAGTAGATATGACGACACATGCTATTACCAATCCTTTTCAGTCTTCTAAAGATAATCCAGCAGCGGTAAAGATACATAAAGATGGACGGTTGTTTATTTGTTATTTAGGAGACTTTAAAAGTACGGGTGGTATATTTGCATCAGATGAACTAGGGGAAAATTTTGAAGCGATTTTATCTGATATCTCATCAGAGTATTGTGTAGATGACTTAGTCTTTGACAGTAAAGGTGGATTTTACTTTACTGACTTTAGAGGATATTCCACTAATCCTCAAGGTGGCGTGTATTATGTCTCACCCGATTTCAAGACAGTAACACCAGTAATTCAAAATATAGCAGTAGCCAATGGTGTAGCACTTAGTACTGATGAACGCATATTGTGGGTGACGGAAACCACGACCAATCGTTTACATCGCATTGAATTATTAGAAGATGGCATCACAATTGCGCCGTTTGGAGCTACTATTCCATATTATTTTACAGGTCATGAAGGTCCGGATTCTTGTTGTATTGATAGTGATGATAATTTGTATGTAGCGATGTATGGTCAGGGGAGAGTGTTAGTGTTTAATAAAAAAGGCTATCCCATCGGTCAAATTTTAATTCCAGGTCGTGATGAAGGCCATATGTTACGATCAACACATCCTGCATTTATTCCTGGGACGAATCAATTATTAATATGTGCGAATGATATTGAACAAAATGGTGGATCATGGTTATACACAGTGAATGGTTTTGCCTCGGGGCATTACAGTTATCAATTTCAATAAAAAAGAGAGGGACATAAACTTTGATTTATGTCCCTCTCCATATAAGTGATTGTTAAAAATTAATCTATTTGAATTTGATTATCTGTGTTATATTGTTCTGATTTTGGTAATGTGATATTTAACATACCATCATTATAAGAAGCTTTGATTGCAGTTTGGTCTACACCATTAAACGTAAATTGACGACGGACATTGCTGTAACTACGTTCTTTACGAATTACGCGACCTTCTTCGTCTTCTTGGTTGTTTTCGATAGATTGTTTACCTTCGATAGTTAAAATATTATTATCAAATGTTAGACTAATATTTTCTTTATCCATGCCAGGAAGTTCTGCTTCTACTACATAAGCGTTGTCTAATTCTTTAATATCAGTTGTAATACTAGAAGCACTAAAAGGGGACTGGTTAAAAACTTGACGTCCTAAATCTTTAATGAAATCACCTTGATTAATATCGAAAAATGAATTGTTGAATGGTCTCATATCAAAAGCCATCATACATCTCTCCTTAATCATAATAAATTAGGTCGAAGTACCAGTGTTGAAGATATGCAATGACTTCAGCACTGATCTCTTCTTTAACCTTACAACTATATTATAAGACAAAGGTCAAAGTTAGTCAACATTAAAGTTTGACTATTTTTGATTAATTGCCAATTGCTTGAACAAATGCAATTATAGTAAGTCGCTAGGTGGCAATATGGCATATTGTGTAATAAAAAAAGAGCAAAGAAGTCATCACCTATGTAAAGTGATTGATCTTCTTGCTCTGTTATAAAAATTAATGTGCAAATTGTTTAAAGTTTTCTAAACGTTGCGCTTTTTCTTCTTCGCTAATATTATGTTTGGCAACATAACGGTTTCTTTCGTGTGTTGCACATTCGTGTGAACAAGCACCTAAATAACGTGCTTCATTTTCTTCAGAAACTAAAATTTGTTTGTTACAATCTGGGTTACTACAATTGATGTAACGTTCACATGGTGTACCATCAAACCATTCTTTTCCAACTACTGTTTTTTCAACTTGGTTAATTTCCACGCTGATACGTTCATCGAAAACATACATTTTGCCATCCCATAATTCGCCTTGTGTTTCTGGGTCTTTGCCGTATGTTGCGATGCCATCTTTTAATTGTGCAACATCTTCAAATCCTTCTTTTAATAACCAACCAGAGAATTTTTCACAACGAATACCGCCTGTACAATACGTAACAATTTTTTTATCCATAAATTGTTCTTTATTTTCTTTAATCCAGTCTGGTAAGTCTCTGAAACGAGTGATGTTAGGACGAACGGCACCACGGAAATGACCAAGATCATATTCATAGTCATTTCGTGCATCGATTACGATTGTATCGTCTGATTCTAGTGCTTGTTTAAATTCTATTGGTGATAAATATTTTCCTGTTAATTCATTTGGGTTTACATCTTCTTCTAAGTCTAGAGCGACTATTTCTTTACGTGGACGCACGTGCATTTTTTTGAATGCATGATCTTCTGCAGCGTCTATTTTGAACGTAATGTCTTTGAAACGAGGATCAGCTTGCATTGCTTCCATATATTTGTTTGTCGCTTCTGTTGTACCTGAAACGGTACCGTTAATACCTTCAGTTGATACTAAAATACGCCCTTTTAGTTCTAAGTCTTTACAAAAATCTAAATGCTCTGATGCGAATGTTTCGGGGTCATTAATGGTAGTGTATTTGTAATACAATAATACTTGATAATCCATAAATCGATTCTCCTCTATATAGTCTTTTAGTACATCATATTGAAATATAAGACTGAAATAGTCAGTGCAAGCACTAGCTAATCTTTCAGTGATAAGTTAAGTTTATATGTCGTTTTTCATTAGTTCTACGACAAAACAATCCATACTATATTCTAACAAAAAAGGGAAATTATTCAATATGTTAGTTTGAGAAAGATAAGAAGTTATAGATAAGAAGTTAAGTAATAAAATTTACATATGTTAATATGATACGATGTTATAAAAATACTTTGTCACGAGTGATAAAGCTCACTATTATGTGAACATGAAACGGATAACTAAGATAAATTGAGGTGTTCACGAAAAGTATGTCCTGTATAAGTAGTACGATATAAACCTCTACGTTGTAATTCAGGTACGACTAACGTTACGAAATCGTCCAAACTATTAGGTAATGTTGGTGGCATTAAATTAAAGCCATCTGCAACGCCAGCCTCAAACCAACGCTCCATTTCATCGACAATAATTGACGGTGTGCCAATTAAAGTCAAGTGACCGCCACCTGCGTTTAAGTAGCCTAAAAGTTCTCTGACGGTAGGTTGTTTATCTTGAATGATTTGAAGTATGGTTTCATAACGCCCAACTGGACCAGTAAAATCTTCTACCGGTGGCAGCGGGGGTACTGGCGCATCCAGTTCCCAGTCAGAACAATCTTGCCGAATAAAACTACTCAGTTGGCTGAGTGCAGTCTCAATAGGGAGTAAGTCATCTAAAGCTTGTTTCTTTGCAAGTGCAGCTTCATATGTTTCACCTACATAAGTGACTAAACCTGGAAACACTTTGATTGTTCTTGTCGGTTGTGAACTATGAGCTATTTTTTCATGTAAACGTTGAATATATTTTTGTGCTTGCTCCATATTCCAAGCTACAGCATAAACCGCATCTGCAAAATCGGCAGCTAATGTTACACCTGGTTCAGAAGCGCCTGCCTGCATTGCTACAAGATCGCCTTGTATACTGCTGGGTGTAGTTGATGGCCCAGTCACATTAAAATAATCCCCACGATAATTAAAGGATTGTATGTGTTCTGGTTCAATAAGTGCATGTTGTTCACGTTGATGAATAAAATTAGAAGGGTTCCAAGAATTTAATAAGTGGTTCATCACTTCCGCAAATTCTCGTGCTTTGGCATAACGTGCGTCATGGCTAGGTAATTGTGACAAACTATGATTTTGTGCTTCATTATCAGTCATAGAAGTTACTAGATTCCAGCCTACACGACCGCCTGATAAGTGGTCTAAACTTAATAGTTGTCGGGCTGCGGTAAAAGGATTAGCAAAAGTACTAGAAATTGTAGAAACAAGACCGATATGTTGTGTTACTTGTGCGATAGCCGCCAAATTGATCAACGGATCAAACCAAAATGCTGGCATATCACTTGCAGATTGAGCTGGGAAAGATTGATTATCAGCAAAAAAGACTGCATCAAACAAACCGCGTTCAGCGATTTGTGCTAATGATTGATAATAGTTAATATTTCCAATACGCTCAATACTAGAATCTGGTTGTAACCAAGCAGCTTGATGATGGCCACAAGCATACAGTAAGACGCCAATATTAAGTTGTTTTGTGTGTGGTTGTGTCATTTACTTACACCTCAGTTGTTATAGAATAGATTAATTCATTGTTAGACCGCCGTCGACAGTATAGTTTTGACCTGTGATGCCAGTTGCATGTTCACTTGCCAAAAAGGCCACCATATGTGCGACGTCTTGAGGAGATGTGACACTTTTGAGTGGGGTAGTTTGTTTAATTAAATCAAACACTTCATCAGAAGTGGCAGCACTGGCATCCGTTGTTTTCAATAAACCGCCGGACACTACGTTGGCACGTATACCATATTGGCCTAATTCGGCAGCAATATTACGGGTGAAACCAATTAATCCTGCTTTAGCCGTCGTGTATTCATGGTATGGCACGACTGGATTTTGAAAAAGATTCGTTCCAATATTAATAATTGCCCCATGGCGCCGATTGATAAATTGAGGGGCTACACTTTGTGTAGTATTGAAAGCGGCTTTTAAAGTACCGTCTATTTGTTGTTGGTAATCTGACCAAGATAATTCAGTAAAAGCTTTTTGTGCGTTGGGATCAAATTTAAAGCCAACTAATGCGTTATTGACGACTACATCAATTTGACCGAAATGATCTGTTGCAGTAGCAACTAAGTGATCGACTTGATCACGTTGTGTGACATCAGCCTGTATAGCTATTGCCTGCGTGGAGCCAATGCTTTTTACTAAGTCCAATGCTGCTTCTTTACTTTTATGATAATTAATGATGACTTGAAAGCCTTGTGTAGCAAGGGTCTGTGCAATCGTTGCACCTAAACCTCGACTACTACCTGTAATAAGTACTGTTGTTGTCATACGTGTTCACTCCTTTTTGAATAAAAAAATACACAACTCCCCATAGGAAAGTTGTGTAAGTAAAATCAAATATATAATAGGGTGAACGAACCCCTCGATATCATACATGTGTTGATTCACACTTTCCTACGCTAGTATCAACTAGATCAGGTTCAAAGGGTTTGAGCTACAGCTCATCTCAGTCTTTCAACACCCCTAGTGCGTGTATTTAATTATCTTCAATGTAACGATTTCACATTGTAAAGTCAAGTTTGGTTTGATAATAGATAAGCAAGAATAAGCGCAAAGCGATGGTTATAACACCATCGCTTTTGTATATAAAATGTAAATTTGTATTATTTTTGATTACTATAGATTAAAGCACCGATAAGACCAACAGTACAAACAGCAAAAATAATATTCATAATAGCTAATACTTCAATAATGACGACATCTTTGCCTAAGCGTTCAAAAGCATTTAATTCTATTTCTTTTTCAGAACTTACACTAGCTTCAATACGTGACTCTTTATCTACTAAATCTTTATGCATACGATCATTTACTTTTGGCATCTTATCTCCTCCTTAATACTGTAATTATATTGTTCCCTATATAACTAGAAGTCAATCATAAGTTAGTTAAGTACACCGCAGTATCTTTCAAATAGTAATATCTGGATTTATGTATCAAATATAGACAAAATCAGAAATTAGTTTGTTTATGTATTGAAAAACCTAATTAAATACAAAAAAAGGAAAATTCTGAAAAAAACCTATTGCTTTTAGTTAAAAATATTATAAAATGTATGATATACAAATTAGTATTTTTTATAGTTGTACAATATACAAAAAGAGAGGGAAATGACTAGTTGAAAAAAATATTGTGTTTCATGATTGTCGTTGTATTTGTTTTAGCTGGATGTGGAACTAGTGGCCAAGAAAGTGAAAAAGAAGAAAAGTCTAATGAAAAATCATCAAGTAAAGCTCAAGCCACAAGTAAAATGAAAACATTTAAAATTGGACAAATTATTGATGCAGATGGTGTAGATGTAAAAGTAACTAAGATTGAATATGTCAATGATTTTGACGAATATAGTGCGCCAGAAAATGGTAAGGCACTAAAGGTGCATTTAAAATTTAAAAATAATAATGAAGATCAAGTTTTAATGGACTCAACTGATTTTACTATGAAAGTAGATAATGAAAATTATGAACAATGGTTTGGAACTGATGATATTCATGATGGTTTTTCACACCAACTAAATAAAGGGAATACGGGTTCAGGTTATATTACTTACGATGTTCCAGATAGTGAACAGTATACTTTAGAGATGGAAGCAAGTCCTAAATTTGATAATGTTAAAGCAAAATGGCAGATTAAAAAATCCGATATTAAAAATGAAGAGAATTCTGACAGTAACCAAACTAATGTATCAAATGAGCAATCCACTAATGATGATTCAGTAAACGAAGACGTTGAAGAATCGGAAGAAGAAGCTTCTGTTGAAGAAGAATCTAGTGATGAAATTACCTTTACTGCTGAAGAATATAATGACTTAGTAGATGAATATAATAGTCTAACAGATGGCGAAAAAATGGACCATGTAAACCGTGATGTTATAGAGATTGAATATACACAATTGGAAGACAGAATTTCAGCTTTGTATGATGAACAAGCAGAAGAAGATGAAAAAGAATACGAAGAGGAAATGAAGCAGCTGGAGGAAGAGGAAAAGGCTGAGGAAGAACGAATGGAAGCTGAAGACAAGGCATTTGAAGAAGAAATGAAACGTGAAGAAGCGGAATATGAGGCTGAAATGGAAAAAATTGATAAAGAGTTAGAAGAGGATTTAAGCGAAGAATAAATAAAATCAAAATGAGGTGTTGTAATGAGCGAATTTAAAGTTAATAAAGCAACAGGACGAGTTGCAGAAACGACATTAGGTATTATTGGAAGTATATTTGGTATTTTTGGTGGTATTTTTGCTATGCTACTCAGTAGTATCGGAACTGCTTTTGAAGCTGAAGATAGTGGCTCTATAATGGGTTTAGGCGTAGCAGTTATCATTACATGTTTTATTACATTAATCCTTAGTTGTATTATAAACAAAAATCGTGTGGTTATGGGAGTACTACTTGTTATTGGCGGTATTCTAAACTTTGTTTTTATTAGTATGTTTGGTATTTTGTCAGGTATCTTAATATTAGTAGCAGGTATTCTGGCGTTGATTAGAAAATAACAAAACGCAAACTTAGTTATCTTTTAAAAGATTTGATTTATATTCCCCAGTAATATTAAGAAAATCAGACTGGAACAAAAAGATTGTTCCAGTCTGATTTTTTATTTATTAAGTGTATGCAAATTACTACATAACACTATTCATGCAAAGCACAATATAGTAACATGAAAATAAATATTACAATACAACTTTATTGAAAGTTTAATAATTTAGAAAGGGGTTTTAAAAGATGATAAGTCGTACTGGGGAACGTATCTTAGCGTGGATTGGTGTTGGCATACAGCTACTGGGAGTCTTGATGTGGGGCGGTATATTGCTATTCATGGGTTCAGCTGGTTTTGAAGAAGAATTACGTGCAGATCCATCCCTTACTCCAAGTGAAGCAAGTGAATCTGCCACTATCTTTTTAGTCATCATGGGTGTAGGTTTGGCAATTGGTTTGATTGTTTTAATTGGAACAATTATTGGTTCCATTAAAATTGGTAAAAGTAATAAATTAGCTGGAATTTTGTTACTCGTTTTTGGTATTATCTCGTTAATTCTTAACTGGATTAGTGCGATTCTGTGGATTATTGCTGGTATTATGCTATTGGTTAGAAAGCCGGAACCCAAAACATTTGGTAATGATTTAAGATCTGAACGCACGGGTGACAGCTATAATGATAGTTCAACTGAGCATAATGAGCGTGAACATCAATCAATGAAAAGTTTAGATGAGGTAGAGCAACGTAAGAGTGACGATCCATATAAATATTAAGCACAAAAGAGCGTGGATGATGGAACCTTTTAAATCATATTAGATTTCGGATTCACTCCTAGTTTATTGTGCACGCTTTCTGTTGGCACTGCCTTAGCCTGTAGTCTGCGACTAGTGCTTTTCCCGCAGGAGTCGGCACAAAGCACTGCTATTTAATAAAATTCACGAATAAATATAAATAAACCTTAGGTGTACAATCACCTAAGGTTATTTATGTTTTGGTTTCTTATTATTAATCAAAAGTTATAGACTCGGATACATATAAAGCAATACGTATATTAAGTGAGTTCATTGGCTCTTCAATTTCAGACCCGATAATATTAGTACATTTGTTGATTCGATATTTTACCGTATTACGATGAATGTAGATTTTTTCAGCTGTTTTGGTAATGTCACACTGGTTATCCATATATACTTTCAATGTCTGTTTAAGTTCAGAATCCTTTTTAGTTTTTGGTTGATACAATTTTCCTAAAATATGTTTAGTGAATGGTAAAAGTTTTTCCTGTGGAATCATTTGTAATAATTCATTGATATTTTTAGATTGATAAAATGTAATAAACGATTTTTGACCTTCCTGCACCGAACTTTCATAAGCTTCATTAGCTTCAAAGAACGAAGAAGCTAGTTGCGTGAATTCAATTACTTCATTACCAATACCAAAGGATAGGGTGCCATCAAAGTAAGTGTTATATTTTTGTTGAATGTGTTGCAAATCATCCATATAATGATCATTTTTATTTTGTAATAATATCGCAAAGCGATTACTACTGAGTAATTTATAAACACTAATGGCAGGATCTAGCAATGCAAATTCATTTTTTAGCCAGTAATAAGTAAGTTGATGACGTTCATTCAAATAATGACTGTTTTGTAGCGTATCTTGGGCATCCAGATCACCGATAATAATTTGATAATAATCTGAGTGGTAAATATAATATTGCTTTAATAACTCTGAATGTTTTTTAATTGATAGTGTTTGATCACCTTGATTGTTAACCAATGATTCGAAAAAGCGATTAATATCATTTTGTGCAGCTTCATCAATTTTAATATTTTTATAAATTGCAAATCCTAGGACGCTAACGACTTGTTCGATCGTCAGTAAACTGAAAGGATATGATAATTTATTCACTTCTGACACCATTAGATAGTATGGAAAATAAGTATAGCTAAGCACTTTGAAAATAACATGATTTTCACTTTCAAAAGTTTGTTTGTCTTTTTCATAACGTTCTGCTTCTTGATGATGGTTTTGGAAATACGCAATGTGCTCATCGGCTAATGCTTTATTTTGTTGATAATGATGACTTTGTGCTTCTGGTTTTTTAAATGGATCAAATAAAATAATCGGTACACCTAATAATTTACTCATGCGTTCAATCATTGTAGAAACACTAAAACCTTTCATAATGAGTTGATTGAGCTCTTGTTGAATATTTAAAGCGTAATTTAATTTGCCCGTTTCAGAGTCGGACACGTAAGCAGATATATGATGTGTGATATCTCCTAAATTCCAATTTTCAGGTATTTCTATCAAAGGGAACTCTAAACTATTCGCATAATCGATTACATCTTGGTCAATTTGATGTAAAAAGCGTGATATTTTGATACCTAGTCCAGCCGTACGTATATCGTGTAAGTCTTTGATTAATTGTTTTAAACCTTCTTGGCTTTCTTGAAACAGTACGCCTGTTGTAAGAATAAAGGTATGTGCTGATGTAAAATTTTTAATATCATCGTTCTCTGTAATATCCAACGTTGTTACTTCTGAAGATAAGTCGCCTTTATGATTAATTAACTTAAGCCCTTCAAACTGTGGGACTGTTAAAATTTCTTCTAATGTAGTCATTACTAGCCCTCCCTGTTAACTTGTGTAATTTTAACAATAAATTAGCGCAAACGCATGTAATTGTCAGTATAAGAATTCCACTTAAATCTAAAGTTGTATGTTATAACAGCGATTTAACGTAGAAATATTTTACGAATATAATTTGTGACTTTGTCTAATAAAACCTCTCTATTAGTTATATACTTTAATGTTGCAATATTCCACTATTAATTTTAATCATGAAATAATTTATATACCATATTTGTGAGAACTGATAAAAAATCATGCTATATAAAATGAATTTTACACCTGTTTTGTTCGAAATACATAATTTTCTTTGAAAGAAATGTCAAAGCGGACAAAGAAAAACGCTTACAATCGTAATAAACTAATAGATAAAGATTATATAGTCAATAGCTTGCTAAAGCAAAGGAGATATAGCTAATGGAAAGACAGGGGAACCAAGAGCGCTACGATAAAGCGTTTTTCGAACGTCGTGGCTACAACAAGGATATTATGCCGAAAATGGCTGATCAAAGAAATAACTCTGCTTTTAACTTCTTCACGTTATGGATGGGAGCAGTACATAATATACCTAACTATACCGCTGTTGGAGGGTTCTTATTAATTGGACTATCACCACTTCAGGTGATGTTTGCTTTAATATTCAGTTCATTTATTATTGCATTATTACTCGTGGTTAATGGCTATGCTGGTTCAAAATATGGCATACCATTTGCGATGCAATTACGTGAAACATACGGCGAGTATGGTGCGAAATTACCAGGTATTTTACGTGGTGTTATTGCTGGTATCGGCTGGTTTGGTTTACAAACTTTTGCTGGGTCACAAGCACTACTTATTTTGTTAAATAAAATGATTCCGGGATTTAGTGATATTGGTAACGGTGCACAAATTCTCGGTATTTCAATTCCAGGATTAATTGCTTTCTTGATTTTTTGGGCGATTAGTTTTGTAATCGGTTTCGGCGGTGGAGATATTTTAAATAAATTCACTGCAGTATTAAACCCATTAATATATATCGTCTTTGGCGGTATGGCAATATGGGGCTTTATGGTAGCTGGCGGTTGGAACAATATTATGGACTATGATATTGCGACTAAAGAAACAGGCATTATTTATCCAGCTATTTTATCGTTCTTCCTAATTTTTAACTCATTATTGGGTGTTTGGGCAGGACCAGGTTCAAGTGTTGCTGATTTCACACAAAATGCGAAATCGACTAAAGCACAAGTCGTTGGGCAAATTTCAGGTATTGTAGTCGCACATATTTTATTTGCCGTAGCGAGTGTGTTTATTATTATAGGTGGTTCGATTTATTTAGGACACCAAGAATGGAATATCCTAGTTATTATTAATGAATGGGATAACTTCTGGGCAATTTTGATTTCAACGGGTGCACTATTAATGACAACTATTTCTACCAATGCGACAAGTAATATTATTCCAGCTGCTTATCAATTGAGTGCACTAATGCCAAAATTGGTGAATTACAAGCGCGGAGTAATAATTGCTTCTGTGGCAAGTGTGTTGATAATGCCATGGAAGTTAATGGAAGAAGAAGATAGTATCTTCCTATTCTTGAATGCAATCGGAGCGATACTAGGACCAGTTGCTGGTGTGATGATTGTCCATTTCTTTATCGTCAAACGTTGCCAGATCGATATCGATGCGTTGTATTTTGACCTTTATGATAAAAACATAAAAATAAAGCGTTTTAATATTTCAGCATATATTGCAACGATTGTCGGTGTAGCAATTTCACTGCTTGGTTTCTTACCTGGCTTTACAGTGATTTCAGATTTCTCATGGTTTATTGGATTTATCATCGCTAGCATTGTGTATATTGTATTGCATTTTGCATTAAAGAATTTTCCTAAAAATAAAAAAGGAGTGAAGTATCATGAAGTATGATTTATTAATTAAAAACGGTGTAGTCATTTTAGAAGATGGTGCTCAAAACGTTGAAGTTGGTGTGAAAGACGGAAAAATAGCAGCCATCGGACAAGATTTAGGCGAAGCTACTCAAATTATAGATGCTGAAAATCAAATTGTTTCTCCAGGTATGGTTGACGCGCATGTGCATATTACTGAACCAGGTGGAGGTTATCGTGATGGCTGGGAAGGCTATGATACTGGTACACGTGCAGCTGCAAAAGGAGGCGTAACTTCATTTGTAGAAATGCCTTTAAACCAAGTTCCAGCTACAACAGATAAAGCGTCAATTGATGAAAAATTTGATGCAGGTAAAGATGAATTATCTGTGGACGTTGCAAGTTATGGCGGTTTAGTACCATATAACTTAAACGGTGGTATCCAAGAATTAGATGAAGCGGGTGTTGTTGCATATAAAGCCTTCTTAGCTACTTGTGGAGACCGTTCAATCGAAGGTGATTTTGAAAACGTTGATGATTATTCATTATACGAAGGTATGAAACAAATTGCGAAAACAGGCAAAATTTTATCTATTCACTCTGAAAATGCTACAATTACAGATCGTTTAGGTGAAATTGCTAAAGCAAGTGGTGAAACTTCATTGAGTGCTTATGTAGATAGCCGTCCAGTATTTACTGAAGTAGAACCTATCCGTAAAATTATTTTATTTGCTAAAGAAACTGGTTGTCGTGTACATATCGTACATGTTGCTTGTGAAGAAGGCGTAGATGAAATTGTCAAAGCACAACAAGAAGGTGTCGATATTACATGTGAAACATGTACACACTACTTATACTTCTACAAAGAAGAATTAGATGCCATTGGTCCAGTTGTTAAATGTTCTCCACCAATTCGTGAACAATCACGCTTAGAAGGTATGTGGGAACGCGTATTTAATGGGGACATTGGCTTTGTAACATCAGACCACTCTCCATGTACGCCTGATTTAAAAGATACAACAAATGCTTTCGAAGCATGGGGCGGTATTGCAGGATTACAAAACAACGTAGATGTATTATTTGATGAAGGTGTGCAAAAACGAAATATGTCATTAGAAAAATTTGCAGACATTATTGCTACTGCACCAGCGAAACGCTTCGGTTTAACTGACAAAGGTAGTATTGCTCTAGGTAAAGATGCTGACTTCGTATTTATTAAACAAAATGACGCTTATACATTACAAGCTGAAGATTTAGCTTATCGTAATAAAATGAGTCCTTATATTGGCCGTGAAATTGGTGCGCAAGTAACAAGAACAATTTTAAGAGGACAAGAAATTTATAGCAAAGAGAATGGCATTTCAGATAACAAAATTGGTCGCTTTATTTAGGATCTAAGATAAAGTAAAAAAGCTTTCTATGAGTTACATCATAGAAAGCTTTTTTGTCTGTTTATAATAAGTTGAATTAGAACTACTGTTCCATAGTTAAGTGAGCACTGTGTCTGCTTGTGCTAAGTCAATCGTGGTTGCGATTAAAACATCAATCCCTTTAGCAATTTGTTCTGTAGTGACAGATTCATCTGGTGAGTGACTAATACCTGCCTTACATAGAATGAAGAGCATGCTAGTAGGGCAAATATCAACAAAATTCATCGCATCATGCCCAGCACCGCTATACATATAACGATAACTATATCGTAATGTTTCACAATGTTTTTCGGAAATAGCACCAATAGTGCTGTTAAAGGTACCTGGTTGATCCTGACCTAAATCATTAAGGTCATAAGTGATATTACGATTATCACAGATGGCAGTAATTTGTTGTTGGATTTTAGTTACTACTTTTTCACGTATAGCTACTTCTTTCCCTCGTATATCAATAAGCAATGATACTTCACCAGGTATAGCATTCATAGAATTAGGATAGACATTAGCATAACCGACAGTTGTGACGATGCCTTGATTGTGATACATGTTGCCAATGGCTTCGATTTGTAAAATGATTTCTGCCGCAGCTGTTAATGCGTCTGAACGCATCGGCATAGGAGTGGAACCAGAATGGCTTGTGACACCATGAAGCGTAAGTTTGAAACGATGTGGTGCTGCTACATGAGTGACGATGCCGATATCTTTCTCTTTGTTTTCTAAAATGGGTCCTTGTTCAATATGCAATTCTAAAAAGGCTTTAATGTTATTACGTTCAAATAATGCAGCTTTACCGTGCATATCTTGAGCAAGTGGTTGAACGATATCATATAGAATATTACCGTCATTGTCTTGGATATCTTTCATATCATCCCTTGTCATTTTACCGGTTAAATATTTACTGCCTAAAGTAGCTTCATTAAAACGAGTAGATTCTTCACAAGCAAATGCAATAATAACAATAGGATGATCTGTTTCGATTTGATGCTGGTTGAGATGCTCTACCATTTCTAGTGCAGCGATAACTCCAAGTAGTCCGTCATACTGACCACCGTCTGTCACGGTGTCAATGTGAGAGCCAACAATGACTGGTTGTAATTCAGGGTAACGCCCTTCGCGTCGTGCAATAACATTACCAAAGAAATCAAAATAGACATCAAGTCCAGCTTTTTGACATAGCATCGAAAACTTTAAAGCAGCAAGACGTTCTTGATGTGTAAATGCTAAACGATTAATCCCTCCATTTACGGGATTACGGCCGAAATCATTAAATCCTTTAAAGTTTGCCATGACATTTTGTATATCCATGACACATCACCTCTTTGTTTAATTAGTTAAAGTAGCTAAAAAATCCAAACATTCTTGATAAATTGCAATATTGTAATCATTCACAGTGCGATCGAAATCATGCTCATCTAATGCTAATCGTTTAACTTGTGTTACTGGGATATGCTGCGCGAGATAATCACTTTCACTTATTGGTACATCAGGATCACCAGAACAATGCACAATAAATGTTGGTGGCAATTGTTGCAATTGCTTTGGTGCTAAATTATAGGCACTATCTGTAGAGGTTTGAATTCCTAAATAGTTAAGCCATTGAGCTGCACCACGTGCATGTAGATAAATAGGATAACGTGCTTGCATAGGTCCAGTTACTAAATGTGAATCTTGTATTAGTTGCTGCAACATATCAGCTGACACTTGAGTTGATAGTGTTTGATAGGTTGGATGTGGTCTTAAGAAACTAGGTACATGGACTCGACTGTAACCATAAAAGTCCATTATACCAGCGACTTGACGTTGACTTGCAACTTGTAATGCAAGGTAGGCACCAGCAGAGCGCCCAAAAAGTATTAGAGGTAATTCAGGATACAGTTGTGCTACAAAGTCTAGACCAGCAAGCGCATCAGCAATAATCGTATCGATATTACTTTCTGGTGCTAAGCGATAAGACAACATAACGAGATGATAGTCAGTTGTAATTAGGTCTTGATAAGCTTGGGGTAAATCATTGGGTTGTCCAAAGATTAATCCGCCACCGTGGTAATAGACGACGACACCTTTAGCTTGTGAGCCTGTTGCTTCTATGATAGTGATAGGTAATTCAAAGTTATCTTTTGTAGTGATATATTGATGATACACAACAAGTCCTCCTAAATAGATTTTGTTAAATTTATTATCTCAAATTAAATTTTCTAAGTATTTGTGTAATTCGAATAAAACTAGGATCTATTATTGTTAATTATGTGAATGATAACTAAAATGTAAACGCTTATAATAGAATATGCAATAGAAAGGGAGTTGAATTTGATGGATATCAAATCCTATTTTGAAGCTTTAGATAAAAAATTTACTGCATTTGGTGGTTTAGAAGGCGGCGGAATTACACGTCTCCTATATTCAACTGAATGGTCAAATGCTGTACAAGCATTAAAAGAAACATTAGAGCAAGACGGATTCGAAGCAGAATTCGATAGTATTGGGAACTTAAAAGGGAAATTGGTTGGAAGTAAGTACCCTGAAGAAACAATCATGTCAGGTTCTCATATTGATACTGTAGTAGAAGGTGGACATCTTGATGGGCAATATGGCGTTCTTGCTGCATTGACAGCAATGCAAGCGTTGAAAGCAGAGTATGGTCAACCGTTACGTTCATTAGAGCTTTTAGCACTTGCAGAAGAAGAGGGTAGCAGATTCCCATACGCTTTTTGGGGAAGTAAAAACTTTTTCAACTTAGCTAATAATGCTGACGTCGAAACAATTAAAGATGGTAATGACGTCGGTTTTGTAGATGCAATGCGTCAATGTGGTTTTGATTTCCGTTCAACAGACAACATCTACGACCATATTAAAGCATTTGTTGAGGTGCACATTGAACAAGGTAAAGTGCTTGAAACAGAAGAAAAATCTATCGGTGTAGTTAATGGCATCGTAGGTCAAAAGCGTTATACGGTGAACTTAAAAGGTGAGGCTAATCATGCTGGAACTACGCCTATGGGGTTACGTAATGATGCTGTCGTAGCATTTAGTAAAATTGCTAGCCAACTCACAGACAGAGTAAGAGAAATTGGCGATCCATTAGTACTAACATTTGGACGTGTAGACCCAGTACCGAATACTGTTAACGTTGTCCCTGGTGAAGTTACATTCTCGATTGATTGTCGTCATATCGACCAAGATGCATTAAATGCATTTGCAGAAGAAATAGAAAAATGTATTAGCGATGTTGCACAACAAGAAGGCGTCAACTTTGACATCGACTTATGGATGGACGAAGCACCAACACTTATGGATGATAAGTTAGTGCAAACAATCGGTGATGCTGCAACACATGTTGTAGGCGAAACAGACTATAAAACAATGCCTTCAGGTGCAGGTCACGATTCACAAATCTTTGCCAAATATGTACCAACAGCTATGATGTTTGTGCCATCGATTAATGGTATCAGTCATAATGTTGAAGAAGAGACACGTATTGAAGATTTAATCAAAGGTGTAGAAGTGTTAAAACACGTTTTATATAAACTGGCTTACGAAGAATAATTAGTTAGCGCATGAGTTTGAGCTACTAATACACAAATTTTTAATGCAACAATAATAAATAATTAGATAAAGGAGCATTATATTTATGGGTTACTTAAATCATAATCAAGGATATAGAGAAGGATTATTAGAAACACGTTCAGTTATTAAAAAGGACAACTATGCTGTTATTACGCCAGATGGCTTAGTTAATAATGTTGTTCCAGGTTTTGAAGACTGTGATGTAACAATTTTAGGTACGCCTAGATTAGGTGCACGTTTCGTAGATTACATCGTTACATTAAAAAACCAAGGTGGTAACACTCAAGGATTTGGTGGCGATGGTGTTCAAACATTTATTTATGTTGAATATGGAAATATTAACGCGTATGCAGATGATACAAAATACGAATTATCTGCAGGTGGCTATTTATATGTGCCAGCACATCAAGTAATGACATTTGAAAACAATAACCAAAATGAAGATAGCCGTGTATTCTTATACAAAAAACGTTACCAACCTCTTGAAGGTTATACACCAGAAGTTGTTTCAGGTAACGTGAATGAAATGACACAAGAACCATATGAAGGTATGGCAGAGGTACGTATTTTAGACTTATTACCAAAAGAGTTGGCATATGATATGAACATTCATATTTTAACATTTGAGCCAGGAGCTTCACATGGCTATATTGAAACTCACGTACAAGAACATGGTGCTTACGTATTGAGCGGTCGTGGCATGTACAATTTAGATAACGAATGGCAACCAGTAGATAAAGGCGACTATATCTTTATGGGAGCTTATGCACCACAAGCAACTTATGCTGTAGGTCTTGATGAACCATTTGCGTATATCTACTCAAAAGATGCTAATAGAGATATCGAAATTTAAGGAAGGTTGTTAAGCATGAGTGAAGAAGCATTAGTATATGTCGAACGTAATGAACTACGCGAGTTATTTAAGACCAAATTAGTCAATGCGGGTCTACCTAATTATTTAGCTGATAAGACTGCTGACTTAATGATTTTTGCTGATGAGCGAGGTATTCATTCACACGGCTCGGTCCGCACGCAATATTATGCTGAATGTATTGCTAAAAAAGGGCTGAACCTTGATCCACAATTTAACTTCGAGCAAACAGGTCCTTCAACAGGTACGTACTTTGGCGATAATACTGTCGGTCATTATGTAGCATATGAAGCGATGGAAAAAGCAATTACCCTTGCAGAAGACAGTGGTATTGGCATGGTAGGTGTGAAAGAAATTGGCCACAGTGGTGCCATTGGTTACTTTGCAGAACAAGCAGCAAAACGTGGTATGGTCGCGTTAACTGTATGTCAATCAGACCCAATGGTCGTACCATTTGGTGGTACAGAACCGTATTTTGGTACTAACCCAATTGCATTTGCCGCACCTCGTGAAAATGGTGAACCTATCTTATTTGATATGGCAACAACAGTGCAAGCGTGGGGCAAAATCTTAGACGCACGTTCTAAAAATAAATCAATCCCAGACACTTGGGCTGTAGACAAAAATGGAGAGCCTACAACGGATCCATTTGAAGTTGGTGCATTATTGCCAGTGGCAGGACCTAAAGGCTATGGATTAATGATGATGATTGATATTCTATCCGGCAGCCTTCTAGGTTTACCATTTGGTAAGCACGTAACTTCTATGTATGAAGATTTATCTGAGTATAGAAGATTAGGACAATTCCATATTGTTATCAACCCGGCATTCTTTGGTGATAAAGACCAATTTTTAAAACAAGTTTCAGAAATGGTAGAAGAATTACATGCGATTAAACCGGCTAAAGGTTTTGACCAAGTATACTACCCAGGTGAAATACAAGAAGAAGTGAAAGCACAGTATAAAGAGAGTGGCATTCCAGTAGCTCAAAGTATATATGACTATTTACAGTCAGATGATATTTATTAATAGTGCAGAGTAAAGACTCGAAACTACATATAAATTGCATCTAGTACCATGCATAACACTTCTGATGATTTAGCATTTGACAACACTTATTGAGTACAACTAAGGAGGAATGGATATGCGTGTAACAAAACAACAATTATTTGATTTAATGAAAAACAAACTAGTCAAAGCTGGTTTAAATGAAGATGCTGCTGCAGATGTGTCAGATGTTTTAACTTTTGCTGATCATCGCGGTATTCATTCACACGGTGCTGTGAGAGTTGAATATTACTCTGAACGTATCGCCAAAGGTGGTATTACAGCACATCCGAATTACCACTTTGAACAAACAGGTCCATCTACTGCCGTTTTTGAAGGCGATAATGGCCCGGGTCATCAAGCGGCAAAACAAGCAATGGAAAAAGCAATTGCAATGGCTAAAGAAAATGGTGTTGCTGTTGTTGGTGTTAAAAACATCTCACATAGTGGAGCTTTAGGCTATTTTGTAGAAATGGCAGCCGCAGAAAATATGGTTGGTTTAAGTATGTGTCAATCAGACCCAATGGTCGTACCATTTGGAGGTACTGAACCATACTTTGGTACTAACCCAATTGCATTTAGTGCACCGACAAATGACGATCGTATCGTTACTTTTGATATGGCAACAACAGTGCAAGCATGGGGCAAAGTGTTAGACGCTCGTGCGAAACATTTAGCGATTCCTGATACATGGGCTGTTAATGCAAACGGTGAGCCTACAACAGATTCAAGAGATGTCCATGCATTAGTACCAGTTGCTGGTCCTAAAGGTTACGGTTTAATGATGATGGTAGACATTTTATCAGGTAGTTTGTTAGGTGTACCACACGGTGTTCACGTTTCTTCTATGTATAAAGATTTAACTAAAGGTCGTGATTTAGGTCAGTTACACATAGTAATCAATCCTGCATATTTCACTGATTTGACTCAATTCAAAAAACAAATGACTACAATGCTAGATGAACTTAAAGCACAACCAGCGGCAGAAGGTTACGGAGAAATTTTCTACCCAGGAGAACGCGGACGTTTACGTAGTGAAAAGTATGATAAAGAAGGCATCGAAATTGTAGATGATATTTATGATTATCTGATTTCTGAGGATGTACACTACGATCGTTATCATGGAAAAAATAGATTTACAGAATAATATTGGAGGAACAATATGTTACACACAATAATTAAAGAAAATACGTACCAAGATTCAATTGTTTTAATGTTGTTATCTAACAAATTATCTTCAATTGAAGGTATCAATCAAGTATCTATTATGATGGGAACACCAGCAAATAAAGATATTTTCAAATCATCTGGTTTAGGTACAGATGAAATGGCTGCAGCTAAACCAAACGACATCATTATCGTTGTTGATACTGAAGATGCGGCTAAAGTTGATGAGGTCAATGAACAAGTAGATGCTGAATTAAAAGGTAAAGCAGAAAGTGCAGATAGTGGTCAAAAGCAAGACGAAGTATCTAACTGGAAACGTGCTTTAGAAGTTGCGAAAAACCCTAACTTGGCATTGATATCTATACCTGGTCAATACGCAGCAATGGAAGCGGAAAATGCTTTAAACAATAATTTAAATGTATTTATGTTTAGTGACAATGTAGCTAAAGACGATGAAGTTCGTTTAAAACAATTAGCGAATGACAAAGGTTTAGTAGTTATGGGTCCAGACTGTGGTACAGGTATTATTCACGGTATACCTTTAGCATTCACAAACATTGTGAATGAAGGCAATATTGGTGTTGTAGGAGCTTCAGGTACAGGTATTCAAGAAGTAACAACAATTATCGACCGTATGGATAAAGGTGTTACAAACGCTCTAGGTACTGGAGGTAGAGACTTATCTACTGAGGTTGGTGCTATTACGATGCTAGATAGTATTAAAGCATTAAATCATGACCCTAAAGTTAAAGTTATTACAGTTATTTCTAAGCCACCAGCTAAAGAAGTGGAAGAAAAAGTGTTAAATGTTTTAAGAAATATTGATAAACCAGTAGTGACATTATTCCTAGGTGCTAAACCAACATATACTGAAGAAAATATTTATCACGCATATACATTAGATGAAGCAGCACAAGTATCTGTACAATTAGCTAACGATGAAACACCAAGCTTTAAACCATCAGTATTAGATAATATTTCTTTAACTTTATCTGCACAACAAGATGGCATTAAAGGCTACTATTCAGGTGGAACATTAGCATCTGAAGCAGCAATGTTAGTTAAAGATACGTTAGGAGACGCTTCTGAAGGTGAAACACCAGAAGGTTATTCTTATAAAGGTGGTAATCATGAAATTATCGACTTAGGTGATGACATGTACACTCAAGGTAAGCCACACCCTATGATTGATCCTTCTAAGCGTATCGAAATGTTAGAAACTTCATCTGACGATCCTGCAACTGCAGTAATTATGTTGGATAATGTAATAGGTTATGGCAGTCATGATGATATGGCTAGTCAATTAGCACCTACAATCAAGAGTGTGCTTGCAAAAGTTCAAGAAGCAGGAAGATCACTTGCGATTTTAGCCACAGTTGTTGGTACAGAGCATGATAAACAAGGTTACCAAGACCAAATTGATATCTTAAAAGAAGCAGGCGCTGTTGTTTGTGCAACAAACGATGAAATGGTGCGTACTGCATTACACTTAATCGGTAAAGATGTAGCACAACCACAACGTGAACTACGTTCATTTGAAGCACAGTCAGTAGACTTAACTGTGGATGAAAAAGTTATGAACTTAATTAATACGAAACCAAGTGTTATCAATATTGGATTACAAAGTTTCACAGAAGCGATTCAAGCTAGTGACGCAGAAGTAGTGCAATTTAACTGGCGTCCAATTGCCGGTGGAGACGAAAAATTAATGAAAGTACTACAGTTTTTAAATAACTATGAAGGGGAGACAGTTTAACATGGGATACAAAACTATAGATGAAGCGAATCAGGCTGTTATCGACAAAATGATTGCTGCAGCGCCATTTTTAGTAGATGTGGTACCAGCAAAATCAAAAATTCCTGAACTTACTGACCATGTACTATTACATGCTGGTCCGCCAATTCAATATGAGAACATGACAGACCCAATGCAAGGCTCATGTGTAGGTGCAATCCTATTTGAAGGCTGGGCAAGCAATGAACAAGAAGCTCGTAAATTATTGGAAAATGGCGATATTACTTTTATCCCATGTCACCATGTAAATGCAGTAGGGCCAATGGGTGGTATTACATCTGCTAATATGCCTGTTCTAGTAGTAGAGAATAGAGAAAGTGGCAACGAAGCATATTGCCAAATGAATGAAGGTATTGGTGCTGTGCTACGTTTCGGTGCTTATAACGAAACAGTAGTTAATCGTTTGCATTGGATGAAAGATGTCTTAGGTCCAGTGTTGAGTAAAGCATTAACACAAATGGAAAGTGGTTTAAACGTTAACGTATTAATTGCCAAAGCAATTGCTATGGGAGACGAATTCCATCAACGTAATATTGCTGCATCATTAGCGTTCCTTAAAGAATTAGCACCTATCATTTCAGAATTAGAAGACATTGAACCAGCAAAACGTACCGAAGTTATTCAATTCTTAGCTGATACTGATCAATTCTTCTTAAATGTTGCAATGGCAACTGGTAAAGCAATGATGGATGCAGCAAGACAAATCCAACACGGTACTGTAGTAACAGCTATGTGTCGTAATGGGGAAAACTTTGGTGTACGTATTGCAGGTATGGGTGATGAGTGGTTTACTGCACCTGTTAATACACCAGAAGGATTATACTTTACAGGTTACTCTGCAGATGATGCTAATACGGATATCGGAGATTCAGCAATTACTGAAACAATCGGTGTCGGTGGTATGGCTATGATTGCAGCACCTGCAGTAACACGCTTTGTAGGTACTGGTGGATTTGATGATGCATTAAGTATTAGTAACGAAATGACTGAAATTTGTATCGGTGAAAATCCTAACTTCTCAATCCCAACATGGAACTTTAAAGGTGCATGTTTAGGTATTGATGCACGCAAAGTTGTTGAAACTGGAATAACTCCTGTAATCAATACAGGTATTGCACATAAAATTGCTGGTTACGGTCAAATTGGAGCAGGTACAGTACATCCTCCAATTGAGTGTTTCGAAAAAGCAATCACAGCCTATGCACAAAAGTTAGGACTTAGTGTGTGATTTTACGCGCACAAGCAATTGGACGAGTAGCTTATGATTATTTAGTACAACGTAATACATGGACAGTGCATAGTATTTTCAATAAGGGTTTTAATATAATTACTAAAAACAATCAATTAATATTTATCGGGACAACAGAAAATGGAACATTTCCGTTTGGCATTGTCGTGGATAGCCAAACGCGAAATGAACTCCTCGCCCAAATTGTTGTAGGACAAGAGATTAAGGTAGGCTATAGTACGCTAGAATTCAATTCAGCCTACCAACTCTTTTGGCGTCTCGAAACGATATTAAGTGAACACCCACCCCACAATCAATATTTAGAAGACCTCACAGAAAATATAACTACTTTCGATTTTTCGGAGTATGAAGATTCGGATTTTGATTTTGCAACGATGCGTCGATTCATTAACGCCTTAACAACAACAGATAAAATGACTGTTGAACAAATGTTACGCTATGTTATTGGAAGAGGCCAAGGGCTAACTCCTACTGGTGATGATATTTTAACAGGCATTTTATTCATTCATTCCATCCAACCGTATATAGAAACGCTTCATTTAGAAACGTTAAGGCAATTATTGGATGAAACACTAACGACACGCGTTTCGGAAACATTTCTACACTGTGCACTCAATGGATTATTTAGTTCGAAAGTCAAAATTTTACAAGATGAGCCATTTATCGTCCGTTTGAACCAACTGCTTGAAGTTGGTTCATCTTCTGGTAAAGACACTTTGTATGGCATTTATATATCATTAACTTTAAGGAGTGAAACGTATGGATAAGCGAGTCGTACTTGCTTTAGGTGGTAACGCAATTTTACAACCAAAACAAGAAGCTTCATACGAAAATCAATATAATAATGTGTTCTCTGCTACACGTAAAATGGCAGAAATGAAAAAAATTGGTCACAATGTAGTGATCACTCATGGTAATGGACCACAAGTAGGTAATATTATTGCCCAAAATGAAGCAGCTAAAGATATTGTAAATCCATTGCCGATCAATGCATGTAACGCAGAATCACAAGGATTTATTGGTTACATGATGGAAGAAGCTCTAAAAAATCATTTAAATGATTTAGATATGGATAGCGATGTAGTAACATTGTTAACAATGGTAGAAGTAGATAAAAATGATTCTGCTTTTGATAATCCAACGAAACCGATTGGTGTATTTTTCGATGAAATTGAAGCGAAACGTTTGGAAAATGAGAAAGGCTTTGTCATGGTAGAAGATGCTGGTAGAGGTTATCGTCGTGTAGTACCTTCACCAGAACCACTTGTTATTCATGGCGTAAGACAAATTAAAAACCTTATTGACCAAGCAATTGTTATTTCATCTGGCGGTGGAGGAATTCCAGTCTATCGCGATGACAATGGTACCATCCAAGGTGTAGAAGCTGTAATTGATAAAGACCGTTCTGGCTTGAAATTAGCTGAACAAGTCGAAGCTGATACATTTATGATGTTAACGGATGTTTCGAATGTATACATTAATTTCGGAAAAGAAAATGAACAAAAATTAGAAACTATTTCAGTTACTGAAGCGAAACAATACGTAAGTGAAGATCAATTCCCAGCAGGTAGTATGCTACCAAAAATTGAAGCAGCGATTCAATTTGCTGAAATGGGTAAAGAGGCAATCATTTGCTCACTAGACGAAGCTATTGAAGCTTTAGAAGGTAAAGCAGGTACACGTATTGTCTTAGAAAAAGCAACAGTTTAAGTTATTTATATAGGCAGCTTACGAATCGATCAACATTTTTGTTTGTTCGGTTCGTTGCCTTTTATTAGCAGTGTTAAAAAATAATGTAATATTTTATAGAAAGGTGGTATAAGATGAGTGAACCCTATAAAGTACATAGAATAAAAGAAAATTGGGGTGTGATTTTAGCAATTATCTTTATTGCGTCCACATTGCGTGCACCTTTGACTTCTGTTGGTCCAGTTGTTGGAGAAATAAAACATGTGTTGGACATCAATAACAGTGTTGCTGGCGTCTTAACCACCATCCCGTTGCTTATTTTTGCTATTGTATCACCACTGGTTTCGAAAGTAACTGCACGTTTAACGATGTCTCGCACAATATTGTTCTCTACGATTTTATTAATCATTGCCTTAATATTACGTGTTGCAGGCGATATTAATATCTTTATTATTGGCACAATATTATTAGGGATTGCTATTGCTTTTGGTAATGTAGTATTACCGAGCTATGTGAAGTGGTATTTTCCATTACAAATTGGAGTAGCTACAGGTATTTATAGTGGCACGATGAATTTCACTGCCGGATTAGGTGGTGGTTTAAGTGTTCCATTATCAGACATGTCTCCTTTAGGCTTTAGATTATCTTTATCATTTTGGATAATCTTAGCGATTATTGCGATTATTTTATGGATACCTAAAGCAAAAAATGGTGCTAAGTTGGAACGCACAACTGTAGACCATACTACTACAAGCAAACCGCATAAAGTCAATATTGCACGTTCTAAGTTGGCGTGGATGGTTGCTTTAACGATGGGTTTTCAATCTATGGTTTTTTATACGGTAGTGGCGTGGGTACCATCTATTTTAATTGATAGAGGTCTTGATCCATCTACAGCAGGTTACTTGTTTATGCTCAATCAATTTTCACAAGTGCCTATGACGTTTACGTTCCCAATCATTGCCTCTAAGTTAAAGGATCAACGTATTTTAGTTGTCATTATTACGTTGTTATTCTTAATAGGCTTTAGCTTATTCTTTACGCAGTCGCTCGTATTATTAGTTATAGGTATAATTATTGCAGGTCTTGCAATGGGTGCTTGTTTCAGTTTATGTATGACGTTCTTCTCTATTAGAGCACGTACAGGTGATGGCAGTATTGCCTTATCAGGATTTGGACAGTCTGTCGGTTATTTAATTGCGGCAATTGGTCCTTTCTTTATAGGTTATTTACATGACGTTACTGGTGGTTGGAATTCAGGCATTATCGCTTTATTAATAATGGCATTGTGTTTCTTTATCTTTGGTTACCCTGCCTCAAAAAATAGAGTAGTTGAAGATAATTAATGAGTTGAAATGAAAAAAACTCAACCATACATTTAGTTATGGTTGAGCTCAGACTGTCGACAAAGTCTCTGACTTTGTGGGCAGTTTTTTTATGCACGCTTTCCGAGGGCACTGACTCAACCTGTAGTCTTCGGCTAGTGCTATTCCCGCAGGAGTTGGCATAAATTACTGCTAATCTATAGAAAGGTGAACTAATATTTAAGGTCGCTTACTAACAAAAAATTATATATAGAAAATAAACAACCCCTTCGCAAATTAATACGAAGGGGTGTCTACGTTCTGAGGGCAACGATATTAGTTATAGTTGAGCTTTTATTGATGTAGTGTGTGTTTAAATAATTAATGATTGTCGTAGTAGTTTATTAAAGTATCCATCGCTTTAGTTGGGTCAATTCCTGTAACCCCTTGTTGACTCAAATACAGTGAAAATACAGAAAGGAATGTTAAAATATTTTGTTTGTTTACGGCATAACCCATTAGGCCGATACGCCAAATCTTACCAGATAAGTCACCAAATGAACCTGCGATTTCGATACCATAATTACGCAACAAACCATCTCTAAAAGCAGCATCATCAATGCCTTCTGGGATGTTGACACAAATAACCATTTTCATTTCATTGTCACTATCACCAAATATTTCTAAGCCTAATGCTTCTAAAGCAGCTTTTAAGCCACGGTGGTGGTATTCATGACGTTGTGCACGTGCTTTAACACCTTCTTTTAATGCTAATTTTAATCCAACATTCAAACCATAAATAGCTGTGGTAGCTTCTGTGTGATGATTTAAACGTTTAGGGCTCCAATAGTCTTGTAATTGTGTTAAATCTAAGTAGTTGCTACGTATAAAATGATCTTGTTCGGTAGTTCCACCAGAGCGAATACCTAATTCAACACGTTTACGCTTATTAATTTCTTCACTAAAACGTTCATTAAAAGTGATAGGTGTGATGCCTGAAGGTATAGATAAACATTTTTGAGCACCACCAACTACAGCATCAAGCTGCCATTTATCAACAGGAATGACTGCACCTTGATAGGTAGCTACAGCATCAACGACAGAGAAGATTCCACGTTCTTTACACGCTTGACCAATTTTGTCGATTGGCTGTAAGCGACCTGTAGATGTTTCGCCGTGAACGATTGCCAACACACTCGGTTGATACTTATCAAGCGCTGCAATAATCTCTTCTTGAGCGAATACTTCACCCATTGGCTTGTGAATATTATGTACAATACCGCCAGCACGGGTAACTAACTCTGTAAACAAATAGCCAAAACGGCCGATGATTGGAACAAGTACTTCATCGCCTGGTTTCACGATGCTTGAAATAACAGCTTCTAAGCCTGAACGACTCGTGCCATCAATTGGAAATGACCATTGATTTGTTGTTAAAAATGACTGACGGATGAGCTCCATCGTTTCATTCATAATTTCTACGAATTCATAATCAAATTGTCCTAATATAGAATTAGACATTGCTTGAGACACTCTTGGGTCAACGCTTACAGGTCCAGGAGTCATAATTAATCTCTTGTTGATTTTTAAATCATCCATGTTTAAAACCTCATTTTCTTTAAATTGTGTCATCATATATTATAACGAATAGTTTTGGAGTTTTATTCGTTTAATGTGATGAAATTTTTATGCTAATTTGTGCGAATATTACAAAAATTCGTCATTATCAACAATTATTACTCTAGCATCTATAATTTTGATTTTCATGTATTTCAGTTTACAATAAGTTGAAATAGTTGAGTACAGTTTACAACAAACATTTAACGTTTGGAGATATACCATAGTAACTTAAGAGGAGGACGGCAATTTGGAAGTTGTTTATTTAGCGGGTGGTTGTTTATGGGGTGTACAAGCTTTTGTACAAACATTACCAGGAGTCGTTGAGACGGAAGCGGGCCGCGCAAATGGCACTACACAAACGTTAGACAGCCCGTATGATGGCTACGTCGAATGTGTAAAAACAACATTTGATCCGACAAAAACATCAGTCGAAACTTTACTTTCACAATTATTTGAAATTATCGATCCTTATAGTGTAAACCAACAAGGTGATGATATAGGTGAAAAATATCGTACAGGTATCTATAGTGAAGATAGTACCCATTTACAAAGTGCTACTGAGTGGCTCACTAATAGAGCAGATTATGCGGAGATTGCAGTGGAAGTACAATTACTCAGTAATTATGTAAAAAGTGCTGAAATACATCAACATCATTTGGCCAAATATCCTAATGATTATTGTCATATACCTCAGACATTAATGTTGAAATATAAATAAACACAACGGTGGTCATAATAAGCACACTGTTGTGTTTAGTCATCAGTATTATACTCTTTAGGGAGTGTTTTAATAAATGCAAATAAGACTACCGTTTGGCACAGTAACATAAATGCTAAACCGACACGAATCGGTGTAATGTCTATGACAAAAATAGAAAATCCAACAACAATATAGACACTTATGAGCATTTTCAATTTTTGTTTCATCGTATAACCTTTATTCTCTTTGAAGCTCTGTATATAATTTTTATAAACTTTTGTAGCTACGAGCCAATTATGGAATTTATCTGAACTTTTGGCAAAGCATAGTACAGCCAATAAAATAAACGGAGTGGTAGGTAATAAGGGTAATATAGAACCTAAAAAGCCTAAAATTGTGCACAAAATACCAAGGACTAATAATAGTGGTTTTAACAACTTCATAATATTTTACCCCTAATTTTAATGATAGTGATTCTCACTTATTTAAGTTTATTGAAGAGTTAGCAACATGTCAATGTTTCCACGTTTCTGTCAAAAATTCGTTGAAATATTAGAGGTCACTTCCTACGAAAGTTATACATATTATGATTTAATTACGTTTCATTAAAAACACACTTTTGATTGATGATTTGGGCTATAATCGTAGATACAGTCTAAGATAAATAAAGAGGGATTATAAATGAAAGCATATTTAAATAGATGGTTTATTGAAGCATTGAGCTATATGACACTCGGGTTGTTCGGCTCACTCATCATTGGCTTACTATTAAATACAATTGGTAAGCAGACAGTATGGCCACAAGTAGATTTGAGCTTTTTAGCACAAATTGGTGATGTAGCAATGAGTATGACGGGGGGCGCTATTGGTGCAGCCATCGCATATGGATTGAAATCTAAGCCACTAGTAATATTTTCTTGTGTCATCGTAGGTACATTAGGATATGATACATTTGGCGGTGGCCCAGTAGGAGCGTATATTGCTACGTTGGTAGTAGTAGAAATAAGTCGTTTTTATGCTAGTAAAACAAAAATTGACATTATCATTACTCCATTATTAACACTCATTATAGGAGGAGCGGTAGCTAAATTTTTAGGATCAGCTTTAAATGAATTTATGACATCATTAGGCAAAGTTATAAATATTGCTACAGGTCAGCAACCTTTAGTGATGGGAATTATTGTAGCTGTAATATTTGGTTTGACGTTAACTGCTCCAATTTCTAGTGCGGCTTTAGCATTAATGCTTGATTTGAGCGGATTGGCAGCGGGCGCAGCGACGATTGGTTGTTCTGCACAAATGGTAGGTTTTGCTGTTAATGGATTTAAAGATAATCGCTGGAGTGGACTTATCTCTGTTGGCATAGGTACGAGTATGCTACAAGTACCAAATATTATTAAAAATCCAATGATTTTATTACCACCAACATTAGCGAGTGCTATCGTGGCTCCACTCATGACCTTATGGTTTCCAATGACAAATAATGCAGCAGGTGCAGGTATGGGGACAAGTGGTTTAATAGGACAAATTATGACGATACATACGATGGGTTCTTCACTAAATACATGGGTATTAATTCTAGCATTTCACATTGTTTTACCAATCATCGTGAGCTATACAATTTATTCTATTTGTGTGCGCCGAAATTGGATAAAAGACGGAGACCACCGATTACAAACTGTAGAGTAAAGCATAGAAAAATGCGTTATACAAGCAAATAACTTACATAAAGATAAAATTTCATGTAAGCTAAATATAAATAAATATAGTTCGTCTTATTGAGAGTGAGTGAAGGGAATTGGCCCTATGATACTCCGGCAACAGCATTATTTGATGCGATGTGCCAAATCCAACAGGTAGTAACCTGAATGATAAGAAGATGTGTGGAAAGCTCTTCTTATTAATAGAAGAGCTATTTTTATTAATTTATAATTAGGTGGTAATAACATGTCTACATTGAACGAGCTATTTCAGCAATTAAATTACTGGAAGTCTTATAAACCGGTGAATACAGCAAGCAGTATTTTACGAGTTAATAAAATTAGACAATGCGAAAATAAAATTAGTGCACATATTTATGCTAAATTCAATATGAATGATGAAAGCTAATAAAGAAAAGAGGCTGGGACAAGATTGATTCGTCCTAGTCTCTTGTCATATTGGCAGTAGCTGACTGCATTGAAAATGCGCTTCAAACCAAGCTTTTTTCAACGCTAGTCATCCTTGCCGGGGTGGGACGACGAAATCAATTTTTTCAAAATCAGATTTCTGTCCCACTCCCTTTTATTGTGTGTCACGAAAGTATTTGAAAATAATCTGTGTGCATTTGATGAAGTGCCGGCAATTTAATATAATTAAAGTAATGTTAGAAACAATATAGAAAGGAGAACAGTAATGAAGTGTGATCAACAATTAAATAATAAAATTACTGTGACCCATTTACGTATATCGGAAAGCTCAATTCAATCTTTGGTGAACAATAAATGACCATTATACTTGTGATGTTGTTTATAGGTGCGTTTGGTGGATTTATTTCTGGTTTAGTGGGCATAGGTGGCGCTATTATTATTTATCCTATTTTGTTATTTATTCCACCATTATTAGGCTTACCTGAATACAGTGCTTATGTAGCATCAGGTTTAACAGCTGTCCAAGTGTTTTTTAGCACACTTAGTGGCAGTATTAAAGCAGCGACACGACCCGATTTCACACCTTCTTTAGTGTTACAGATGGGTGTGGGTATGATTATTGGAAGTACCGTTGGAGCGATTTGTGCCAATTTATTAAACGAAAATTTTGTGAATATCGTTTACATTATTATAGCTTTGCTAGCGTTATGTTTAATGTTTATAGAACCTAAACATAATCGATATCATAAGTCTTATAACCAATTACTATTAATGTTTTTAGGTGGAGTAATCGGACTTATTTCAGGTATTGTTGGTGCAGGTGGCGCATTTATTATTATTCCAGTATTACTTGTTATTTTTAAACTGCCAATGAAACAAGTTGTTGCTAATAGTATAGTTATTGCCTTTATTTCTTCAATCGGAGCCTTTGGGGTTAAATTATTTCAAGGATTTATCCCTTTTGAGGAAGCACTTGGTTTAATTATCGGAAGTATAATTTTCGCTCAAGTTGGTATGAAAGTCGGCCAAAAAACACCAAGTAAGATCCAAAGTTTAATAATTATTGTATTTATAGTTATTGCGATTATCCAAATTTTAATGAATTTATAGGTCAAAAGTTCTTTGAAGCGTATCTCTAACAGTCAAGTACAGTTGAGAAACGGCTAAAGCACACCACAAATACGGTTATTGACTTGCCGTTATACTCTTGACGAAGGCTAACGGCTGTCTACAATCTGAAAAGCGTATGTACAAACATTTACTGTTGTACATACGCTTTTATAATAACTGTTCCCACAATCTTCCGGAAGGTCGTGAGTTTACTGTGATAATTTCATCTTTGGTAGGGTGTTTAACACTAAGTTCGGATGCCCATAACGCAATTTGTTGACCGTGTTTATTGACGTGTTGACCATACTTTTGGTCACCGTATAAAGGTAACCCTTGGTTCGCAAATTGTACTCTTATTTGGTGGGATCGACCCGTATGTAATTTTACTTTTACTAGGCTTTTATTGTTGACTGTGCGTAACAATTGATAATCGAGTATTGCCTGTTTCGCCTGTTTATTTTTCGGTGTACTTACATAGACGATGTTTTTAGTACGATCTTTCCATAAGTAATCCGTTAATTTGCCAGTTTGTTGTAATGGTTGACCGTGTATAATCGCTAAATAAGTTCTGTAAATTTTTTGTTTTCTTAGTTCATTTGCTAATCTTGAAGCGGCTTTTGAGGTCTTAGCGAATACCATAGCGCCACCTACTGGGCGGTCTAAACGATGGACTAATCCAAGATATACGGCGCCTGGTTTATTATATTTATTTTTAATGTACTTTTTTAATATAGTTAATAAGTCTTCATCTCTCGAATTATCAGCTTGTACAGGCACATTGATTGGTTTTTCTACCATTAATAAATGATTGTCCTCATAAAGCACATCAATATCCATGTTATACCTCCTTGTGACATACGCACGATATAAAAATACTGTTTTATTTTATTTTTTTTATAAAAACAAAGTAGGTTTTATTTAAAAATTGCATTAATATATGATAATAGCAAACAAGTTATTAAACTTCAATATCCATTTATATAAATAAACAATATAAGTTTGAAAATATAAACATAATCCATTATTTTTATATAATTAATGAAATAAGGGTAAAAAACTTTATAATTGTATGATTAATTATTTCTTGCTAGGGTATCTTGTCTTAAAAAGGAGGTAATTCTCATGAGTAAAATAATAGATTCTTTAATGGGTGCTTTAGATAGCATCATAGCATTTTTACCAAACCTGATAGGTGCCATTATCTTATTACTTATTGCATGGATTATTGCAGTAATTGTGAAGAAAGTAATTGTTAAAGCTTTAGGTGCCTTAGGTTTTGAAGCTTGGTTACAAAAGAAAGGACTGGTAGATGCCGATAGTGGTAAATCTGAGTCCGAAGGGATTATTCAAACATTTGGTAAATTAGCATATTTCTTAGTATTTTTACTCTTTTTACCATCTGTATTTGATCAATTAAATATGAAGTCTGTATCAAACCCAATCAAGGGTATGATGACTAGTATTTTTGAATTTGCACCTAAAATTATCGTTGCTGTAATTATTTTAGTATTAGGTATTTTTATTGCCAAAGTGTTGGGCACTTTAGTGAAAAATATACTTAGCGGATTCAATGTTAGTCGCTTTAACAAATATGTTAATTTTGGCGATAATAAAGAAAGTATTGATATTCCAGTAGCAGTAGGTTGGGTTATTACAACACTAATCGGCATATTCTTTACGGTTCAAGCATTGAACACGGTTAATTTATCAGTGCTAAACCAAATTGGTGAAGCTATTATAGGTTACTTACCTTTAGTTATTTCCGGGGCAATTATTTTAGCATTAGGATTTATTGGTGGTAATTTATTAGCTAAACTTATTAACAAGTCTACAGGCAATGCGATGTTAGCTGAAATTGTTAAATATTTAGTGATTATCGTATCTGTCTTTATGACATTAGACCAGTTAAACTTTGCGCAAAGTATAGTAAATGTAGCATTCTTATTAATCTTGGGTGCAGTTTCGGTAGCATTTGCGATTGCATTTGGTATCGGTGGTAAATCATTTGCTGAGAAACAATTAAATAAATTCTCAGAGAAAATTGAAAGTAAAAATGACCAGCATGATTCAAACAAATAAATAAAGATTATGAGCTACCATCCTAATTTAGTTGTGGATGGTAGCTTCAAACTGTCGACAAGGTTACTGACTTTGTTGGCAGTTTTTTTGTCCACGCTTTCAGCGGGTACCGCCTCAACTTATAGTCTTCGGCTTGTGCTTGTCCCGCAGGAGTTGGCACAAAGCCCTGCCAATATATAGAAAAGTGCTTAGGATAACTAATATTTAAGGTCTGTTTACGGACAATAAACCAAGAGGCTATAGACTATAATATATGTCTGGTGCTTCAAAATGCATAATATCTCTCTTATTGAGTAACTGAACATTCACTTTTTGATATTTTAACCGTTATAATTTCTATAATTTGTAGCAGTCATTTCAAAGTGTTGTTTGAAGTTTTTAGAAAAAAGTAAGGGGTCTTGGTAACCTACATTTTCTGCAATTTGTTTAATTGGTAGGTTCGTTTGTTTTAATAGTTCGCTTGCATGATACATTCGAATATATGTTAAATATGATTTGGGTGAAACATCAAAGCTTTTTTTAAATAATTTATATAGGTAACTGCGAGTGAGATTGGCGTACTGTGCTACATCAGTAATTTGAATGTTTTTATAATAGTTATTATTTATATATTGAATCGCTTTTTGCATATCTTGATTAATAATATTTACTGAAGTTGTATAGCTTTTAGGGAACTGTGCTTGTAATTGATATACGAGCTTATATAAATATTGTAATAATAAAATATCATTCGAATTATTGCTTTCGATGCTACTTGAGAGCTCACAAGATTTACGTATAATAGCCTCTACTGCTTGCGTATCAGAGTTAGTAATGACTTTTTGATCAAATAATAAACTACGATTTAAGTAATCTAATATTTGTTTACCACTCATGCCAACCCAATAGTACGTCCAAGGATTTTTGTATGAAGGATAGTATGATACCTCTTCGCCGTTTAAGAGTAAAAATAAATCTCCTTTATGCAATTCATATGTTTTACTGCCACATGAAAAATAACCACTACCTTCTGTAATAATATGCACCACAGCATCTTGATGTACTTGATATTGATATTTAGTATTTGGAACACCTTCTTCAATACCGCATTCACTAACATTCGCATCAATATGTATCTTTTTGAACTTTTTCCATAAAATTTGCATTTGTAACCTCCAACATCTTAATAATTTTGACAATATGTTTTTTAAAATACATTTTCTACTAAGTTTGGAAACATTTATCCATATAATAGCATCATTTGTCTATTTTCTGCTTTTATTAAGATTGATATTGTATTAATACATACAATGAAAGCGCTTAATTTAGAAGGAGGTCTACCACAAATGGAAAGACAATTAACAGGTTTTCAAAAATTTTCATTTGGTTTTGGTGCTGTCGGCAAAGATGCAATATTTAATATAGTAAGTATTTATTTTATGTTCTACAGCACAGATATATTAGGATTATCGCCAGCTTTTATAGGGGTGTTGTTATTTGTTGCTCGAATCTGGGATGCACTAAATGATCCGGTTATGGGCATCATCGTAGATAATACGAAAAATGAATTTGGGAAATTTAAAACATGGTTAGCCATAGGCACATTTATCAATGCGATAATTACTATTTTATTATTCACTAACTTTGATTTGCCAACGCTCGCAATGCATATTTACATATCTGTAATCTACATTGCTTGGGGGATGAGCTATACAATGATGGATATCCCATATTGGTCATGGTTACCCAATCTAACAAATAACCCTAGAGAGCGTGAAGTGGTTTCAGTCATTCCTAGATTTTTTGCTAGTCTTGCAGCATTTGTAGTTGGAACTTTTGGCTTAATGTTTATTCATAAATTAGGAGACGGTCTAGGAAATGGTAGTGACTCCGTTGGTATATTTGTGTTTGCTATTTTATGTAGTATTACTTTTATTATAACTATCGCTGTAACAGTCTTTTTTGTTCCAGAAGATAAAGAAATGGAAAAACAAAATAGTATTAAAGTTGGCTTTAAAGATTTGAAGCGTATTATATTTACAAACAAAGAATTATTAGCAATTATGGGAGTCTTATTAACATTTAATCTATGTATACAGACACTTAATGGGACGATTATTTATTACTTTAAATATGTCGTAGATGCTGAACATTTATTTTCAATTTTCAATGCAATGATTTTAGCTGAAATGGGTGGATTATTGTTATTACCATATGCCATCAGTTTGTTAAACAGAAGTAAGGTATTTAGTATAGCCATTGGACTTATTGTCAGTGGGTTATTAATTATTCTACTCTTTGGATATCTTGATCCGAAACAAGCAATATGGATTATTATAGGTGGCGGTATGTTGAGAATAGGTTCAGGTTTTATTATTGGTATCTCAACAGTAGCGTTAGCTGATGTTATTGATTATGGTGAAGTGAAATTTGGGCAACGCAATGAGAGTGTTATTAGCTCTACCAACACATTTTTAACTAAAACAGCACAAGCGTTAGCTTCTTTAATCGTTGGTGTTGGGTTATCAGTTTTAGGTTTTACACCTAATGTTGCGCAAACAGAAGGTACGGTGAATGGTATTCGAATTATGATTATTATTGCACCTGTAATATTCATTATTATAAGTGCCTTCCTATATCACAAAGCATTCAAGTTGAAAGGTGATTTTTTATACGATATTCAACACACATTGCAATTAAAACGACAAAGATCATTACAACAAAGGTTAAATAACAATGAAGGTGAGGGTACAAAATGATTATAGAACATTATCATGAAAATATGGCAGTACAAAACGTTAACTTAATGCCGAGAAGAGCTTATTATATACCGTTTAAGCATGCAGAAAATATAAGTGAAGACACACAGAGATTAGAAAGAGATAGTGTTACTAACTTAAATGGAGACTGGAATTTTGAATTCTTTGATTCATTACAAACATTTGAAGCTGCAGCTAAGCATCAATTGCAGCATACCAATGTCATTCCTGTACCATCTGTGTGGAATTTACATGGCTACGATACGCTACAATACTTAAATACACAATATCCTATACCATTCAATCCACCGAAAGTACCGAAAAAGAACCCATGTGGTTTCTATTCTAAGCATTTTACTATAGCAAATTATAATGCTGATAAAAAGTATCATTTAAATTTTGAAGGTGTGGATAACGCATTTTATTTATGGATTAATGAGCAATTTATTGGCTATAGTCAGATATCCCACGCCATTTCTGAATTTGATATTTCGGATGCCTTAGTGGAAAAAGATAATAAAATACAAGTACTCGTACTCAAGTGGTCAGATGGCACTTATTTTGAAAACCAAGATATGTTTAGACATTCGGGGATTTTTAGAGATGTATATATTTTAGAAAGAGCAACACAACGTGTCATTGATTTTAAAATAGAAACAGCAGTAGACGCGTCACTTGCCAATGCATATATAAATATTGGACAGCTAACATATCAAGGGTTATCACAAGCTAACGTAGCGTTATATCATCCTAACGGAGAATTATTATCCGAAACAGAAGTTAATGCGTCAACAAGTTTTAATGTCACACAACCTTTACTATGGTCGGCAGAACAACCTTATTTGTATGAACTAAGAATTACAACGCCTGAGGAAATAATTGTTCAAAAGGTTGGTATCCGTGAGGTTGAAATTAAAAATAATCAACTCTATGTCAATCATCAGTCAATAAAATTACGTGGTGCTAACTATCATGACAGTCATCCTCAGACGGGATATGTGATGGATAAACAACAATTTATACAAGATTTGCAGTTAATGAAAGCAGCCAATTTCAATGCTATCAGAACAGCGCATTATCCGAAATCACCGCTATTTTATGAACTGGCGGATTATTATGGCTTTTACGTTATGAGTGAAGCGGATTTAGAAACTCATGGTGTTGTAAGATTATACGGTGATGAAAATAATGATGATTATAATTTAATTGCAAATGATGAAGCATATGAAAAGCCAATTATTGAGCGCGTGGTAGCCTCTGTAATACCATTACAAAATTATAGTTGTATCATTTCTTGGTCACTCGGAAATGAATCTGGATTCGGCATTAATATTGAAAAAGCTGCGAGTGAAGTCAAAGCATTAGATAGCACACGTCCAATTCATTATGAAGGTGCATTATACCAAGAGGATAATAGGGACAATGATTTATCAAATATCGATATGATTAGTAGAATGTATGCGTCTCCTAGTGAAATCGAAAATAGGTATTTGACGAATGACCAGTTAGATAAACCTTTTGTGTTATGTGAATATGCGCATGTTATGGGCAATTCACCCGGAGATTTACAAGAGTACCATGACTTAATAGATCAATATGATAGTTTTATTGGTGGTTTTGTTTGGGAATGGAGTGATCACGGTATACATGTCGGTATGAAGGATGGTCAAGCAATTTTTAGATACGGTGGCGACTTTGGAGAAACTTTACATGATGGCAACTTTTGTGTAGATGGTATTGTATTCCCAAATAGAGAAGTGCATGAAAGTTATTATGAATTTCAACATGTCAATCGCCCTATAAAACTTATCTCGAATGATGGCTATGAACTACAGTTAAGAAATCAATTAGATTTTATAAATGTAGCTGATTATATTGACGTAGCATGTGTTATTACGTTTTTAGATAATACCCAAGAAGTGATTGAGCTTGATATTAAAGATTTCGCACCACATACATTATATTCAGTTGATGTAACGGAATTGACTAATGTTGAACAAATCAGTGATATACGACTGGATTATTATTTAAGCAATGATACTTTATTATTAGATACGCAAACTAAATTAGGGCACGACCAAGTGATATATCACAGACAAGATGTACTGAATGTTGCCCAAGATACATCAAGTCAACCTTATATTATTGTAGATGATGCAGATGTCTTGGAAGTTAAACAAGAGGATAAAGTGTATAGTTTTAATAAAAATACAGGTATGCTAACACAGGCTGTAAAAGGCCACAGAAATATACTAGTGGGTGAAAGTGAGTTATGTTTATGGCGAGCTCCGATAGATAATGATGTTCAAGTGAGAAAATTATGGGAAGATGCAGGATACCATGATATTTTGACAGACGTTAACCACTACAGTGCACACTATCTCAATAATAAAGACGTAGAATTAGTATTTGATCTAGCAGTAGTGAGTAATGCCAAAGCACGTATTATGACTGGTAAAGTAAGTTGGACGATTCGTAACAATGGCAGCATAAATGTAAAACTTGAAGTTAACAAAAATCCAAGAATGCCGTTTTTACCACGCTTTGGTTTAGTATTTAAATTACAAGATACCTTCGAAGCGTTGAACTATTATGGCAATGGACCTTATGGCGCTTATCAAGATAAAGGGGTAGCAACGTACTTATCTTATTTTGATACTACGGTTACTCGCAACTTTGAACCACACATTTTGCCACAGGAAAACAGTAGTCATAATAATACGACTTATCTTCAGGTGTCTGATCATAAGTATGGCTTTACTTTTACAAGTGCAGAACCAATGAGTTTTAATGCTTCACATTATGCTGTTGCACAATTGACACATGCTACGCATAATGACCGATTAGAGCAAGAACCTATTACGTATGTGCACATAGATAAGTATCAAAGTGGTATTGGCTCTAATAGTTGTGGTCCAGAACTAGCCGAACGTTATCGTATTAACGACAATGACATACACTTTGAATTTAATCTTCAACTAAATGAATACTGATGAAAAAGATTACTGATGCTTTTGCACCAGTAATCTTTTTACATATTTAAAGTTATTTTTTACTTCATACTGATAAACTAGGTACCTTTAGTTGGCTATTCTATATAATTATGGCGATAAAGAAAGCATAAAGAGGTGTAAGATTTGTTTGTTAGAATACTAGTACCTTGTTTTAATGAAGCACCAGTATTGCATCATATGTATGACCAGTTAAGTGACATTTTGTCAGTTGATAGTCAATTACAACAGTATCAGTATGATATTTTGTTTGTAGATGATGGAAGCACAGATGACACTTTAACGATTATTAAACAGTATGCATCGATAAATCATAGAGTTAAATATATCTCATTTTCACGTAACTTTGGTAAGGAAGCGGCAATGTATGCAGGACTTAAGGAGAGTGACACAGTAGACGCAGTGGTGATTATTGATAGTGATTTACAACACCCACCAGAACTCATTCCTAAAATGATTAAAGCTTTTACACAAGGTTATCATCAAGTTGTGGCTTGCCGTGACAGAACTGGGGAACAGCAATGGAGAAAAAGACTGACTAAGTTATATTATGGAACAATTAATAGACTTATAGATGTTTCTTTAATGGATGGTGTGGGTGATTTTAGACTACTAAGTCAAAAAGCTGTTCACGCAGTGCTATCATTAAGCGAATATAATCGTTTTTCTAAAGGTATTTTTGCATGGATTGGTTTTGCACCTAAAGTTATACATTATCAAAACAAAATTAGAGTTAACGGTGTATCTAAATGGTCATTTAAGCAATTGTTCAATTATGCTATAGATGGATTATTATCATTTAATAATAAACCATTACGTTCGTTGATTTATATAGGAACATTGATTTTAATATTCAGTTTTATATATATTATTGTAAGTTTAGGGGATGCTGTCTTGTATGGTATACAGACGCCCGGTTATTTTACGACAATTTTTGCGATTACTTTTTTAGGAAGTATTCAACTGGTTTCTATTGGCATAATTGGAGAGTATATTGGTAGAATTTATTATGAGGTCAAGCATAGGCCTCTATATATCGTGAATACAACCAATTTATTAAAAGCCGAGGTAGCGAAAAATGAAAGTGTTAAGGAATAATAGTACTGTTATAACATTAACGCTGATTACCATATTTTATATTATTATGGCGTTCTTTTTACCTTTAACTCATGATGATTGGGAATGGTATAGCAAATATGGTATGCAAATGTTAGAAGAAAGATTTGCTAATTTAAATGGTCGGTATCTAGGCAACATCACTGAAATTATAGCGGTGCGTTATAACATCGTACGCTGGAGTACATATGTCATCATATGCTTAAGTCTCTTGATGGTCATGGTACGCTTTGTTGGACATCAAGTTTCCTCGATTTATTATGTAGTAGCTTTTATTTTAATGTTAATTATTCCAAGTGCGATTTATAAACAAACGTATGGTTGGTTTGCAGGATTTTATAATTATGTCCCATCAACGGTATGTGCCTTATTTATTATTTGGTATGTAACAACATTATTATTCTCGTCGCAACGAATCTCGCCAATACATCATGTGTTATTTTATGCATGTTGTGTGGTTGGACAATTATTTATGGAAAATATTACAGTTTTTCATATGCTTTTTTTAGCTTTAGCAGTTGTTACTTATATTATTTTATATCACAAGCTCAATGTGAAATTGTTAGTTGGTTTAGCATTGTCAAGCATAGGTACGCTGATCATGTTTTCCAATGCCAATTATCGCAAAATATTTTTTGAAGGTAGCGACTACCAAAATATTCCCCAAGAAATAAGTTTTGTCGAAACAATATATAAAACAGTGACATCTGTATTTACCCAATGGATGTTCTTTAATCAAATTGTGATAATACTTATTATAATTGTCTTAGCGTATTTATTATTAAATAAAAGTGCAGTTTTTCAATCGTTAAAGACTGTTAAGCAGTGGTCACTTTATATAGGGTTAGCCATATTGCCACTTTACTATTTTTGTATTTATCGTCAATTTGAATTATTTAATTACCAAACGATACACATTGTCAATATTGTTAATTTATTGATTTGTCTTATATTTGTTGTTTCATTAGGACTCACAATACACTATTCTATTAGCTCACAAGAAACGAAATTTACTATTTATGTTTTAATGCTGACGCTGGCTTTAGTATCTTTACCATTAGTAATTGTGTCACCTTTAGGTCCGAGGAACTTTTTTACAATTTATGGAATTTATGTCGTTATACTATTATTACTAGTGAAGCAATTGCATATTAAAATGCATATTATTCGTTCGTTAGTTATGGCAGTGGCCGTTATTTTAAGTGTCGTATTTATAAGTGTTTTTGGATATATTCATTATTATAATAGTGAACGTGTTGCTCAGTTGAAACATGACATTAAAGCACACCCTAAAAAGCATTCCTATGTTATGGAAAGGCTGCCTTTCGAAAACTATATGCAACATTCAATACCGAAAAGTCGTAAATATCAAAAGTATTTTAATTTATATTGGGACATACCAGAAAATACTCATGTGAAACATGTTCCATTTGGTTATAAAAAACAGCAAGTGCAAGCACGAGAAAGAGATGTTGAACAATAGCAACAATCAATAATGTATAATAGTTATTGAATGGCATTTGCATAAAGAAGTAAGTATTTTTTGTTAGAATTGATAATAGTACATTCTAGTTTGATTGTTACTAAATTTAGACAATTAAGCAGTTACCATAAGGAAATGTAGTATTTTTATTGTTATTTCAGCAGAGAACATGTAAATTTAACTTAAGGATCCATATCTATTAACAATGAACTGTTACGTTAATAGAGTCGTATCATTTCAAAGTGTTGATTGAGGTGAAGAATTATGATGTATATTGGTATTTTAATGCCTCTGTTAGTTATCGGTTTTATCGTAATGTCTGTATTAGAAGAGAAAAAGCATAGAAAACAAGATGCTGAAAAACAAGAACAACAAGAACAATTTGAGCAAGAACAACAAGAAAAAGCAGAGCTGCAAGACGACGATAAAGATGAGCATTAAATAATATGTATGTTAGAGGCATACTACCATATAACAGAAACACGACCCAGTTGGTGAGGGTCGTGTTTTTTTATTGCATTTTTAAAGGTAAATAGGAAAAATGAATAAGCTATGGCATAGTTTTTATGAAATAAGAAGTGTATGATAAAGGATAATGGATTTTATTTACAATGACCATCATATGAAAAAGGGGATACATATATGATTGAAATGTATTATATTTTACAAAACATCTTGCTACCAATATTTATTATGGTATTGCTTGGTTTTGTTTTACAAAAAAAATTCACCTTAGATTTAAACACGTTGGCTAAATTAAATATTTATGTATTTGTGCCAGGTTTTATTTTTGTAAAATTTTATCAGACTGATTTTGCATTGAAACTGTTATTGTACATCGTCATCTTTTTTATTATATACATATTTATTCTCTATATTATTGCAGAAGTGTTAACAAGACTTGGCAAAATGGAGAGAGGTAAAGCTACGACGCTTAAAAATAGCACTTTCTTTTTTAATTGCGGTAATTACGGCGTGCCTGTTAATGACTTAGTGTTTAAAGGGGATGCACTAGCAATGTCTGTACAAGTCATTATGTTATCGTTACAAAATATTTTTACGTTCTCTTATGGAATCTTTTCAATTCAATCATTACAAATAGGTAAATTGAAAGCAATGCTAGGTTATTTTAAAATGCCTGTGCTTTATGCGTTAGTGTTAGCATTAATTTTTAATTATAATGATATTCCTATTCCTAAATTTGTGTGGACGCCTGCTAACTATGTAGCAGATGCAATGATTGCGATTGCCTTAATTTTATTAGGCGGACAAATTGCCAAAATAAACTTCAGTTTAAAATGGTCTTCAGCTTATATTTTTATACTAATTCGTCTCGTTGCTGGTCCATTGATTGCTTTGGTTATTATTAAATTAATGGGTATAGACGGTATTGTAGGTCAAGCACTCTTCATCACGTCTGCGATGCCAACTTCTGTAAATAGTTCAGTTATCGCTCAAGAATATGATAACTATCCAGAAATGGCAGCACAATTAGTATTTTTATCAACACTCTTTAGTGCGCTAACAGTAGCAATAACTATTTATTTTTCACATATGTTATTTTAAATAACAGTAAAACACCACTCCGTATACAAGTAAATGTGTAGGAGTGGTGTTTTTGTTGTCTCTATTAAAATTTGTGTTAAATAAAGATATCTAAAATTAGCACTACAATAAGTCCAGTAATGGATGTTAAAAGAAGTGTTAGCCCCCAAGTTTTAAAGGTATCTTTAATAGAAATATTGAAATACTCTTTGAATAACCAAAATGAAGCGTCATTCACATGCGTAATTGTATTACTTCCCGTAGCTGTGGCTAAGACCATTAAAACTGGATTGACATTGAAAGTAGGAATTAAAGGACCGACAATTCCTGCGGCTGTAATCGCTGATACTACGCCTTGACCAGTTGCAATACGGATCAATGCAGTAATGAGCCAGGCCATAATAAGAGGTGAAATATTAGTGTCAGTCATCAGATTGGCAATATATTCACCAACATGGGCTTTTAATATAATTTCTTTAAAAGCACCACCAGCACCTACAATGAAAATAATGGTAGAAAGGCCTTTTAAACCGCTTTCAAATGACGACATCATAGTTTACATATTTTTTCCTTTACGTAGACCAAAGACGATAACTGCGATCATAATTGAAATTATTAAACTAATTTCAGCACTTCCGAAAAAGGTGATTATTTCATGTATGGCAGTATCCTCTGTAACAAACATACTTAAAATCGTAGAAATAGAAATTAAAATTGCTGGAATTAAAGGTACAATTAAACTTAAACGAAAGCTAAGCATCTCTGCTTCCGTAAAAACTTTATTTTTTTACAATAATGGTGGTACTGGATAATCTAATTTTTTTAACAATTTTGGGAAGAGTATTCCTGCGACTAAAACTCCGGGAATAAAGACAAGAATACCTAATAAATAAACCATCCCCATATCGGCGTTATAAGCATCAACTAACGCTGTTGGTCCCGCCTGTGGTGGAAAGAGACTATGGGACAATGTTGTAGCTGCAACCATAGTGATTCCTAATTTCATGAAAGGTGTTTTGGCTTCTACAGCAATACTAATTACTAAAGGTGCTAAAATCATAAATGCAACTTCATAAAAGACTGAAATACCAAATACAGCACCAATAATGATTAATGCCCACTGTACATTTTTTACCCCAAATTTAGAGATTAAAGTTGAAGCAATACGTTGTGCTGCGCCAGAATCAACCATAATTTTACCTAAGACAGCACCAAACCCAATGATTAATGCTAAACTTCCTAATGTTGATCCTAATCCATCTTTAACAGTATCTAATATAGTCATTGGTTTCATTCCGTTAATTAGACCAACGATAATAGCAGAAAATATAAGAGCTAATATACTATTTATTTTAAGTTTAATATTGATAAAGAGTAGGAATGCTACACCAATAATCAAAGATATTAGCGGCAAATGTTCACTCAATAATGACATGTAAACGTCCTCCTAATTTAATAATAAGTCATGTAAGCGTATTCAAATTACTCTATTATAAAAGATTTTCGAGAAAATAACAACGTTGTTATTTTTATAAAAAGTAACACACCATTAATTATGAAAAGCGGTGTGTTATGTTTATTATATTAGTTGTTAATTATTAGCATATGATTCAAAAGGCCACTGTTTATCAGTTAACACTTTAGTATAGAACGGATCGCTGCCGATGACTTTGATATTATCTGCAAGCGCTTCAACTTCATCTAAATGATGTGTTGTTAAAATAATTAAGCATTGTTCCTTTAAAGTAACTAATAAACGGTGGATATCATAACGAGATTTTAAATCGATACCGACAGTGGGTTCATCGAGTAATAATATTTGTGGTTGACCGAGTAGACCAATTAATAGATTGACTTTACGTTTTGTTCCTCCAGACAGTTTGGCGACAGTTTGCTGACGATCTTGTAAGTTAAGTGTTTCTGCGTAATTAGTAATTTGTTGATCTGATAATGGTGTACGACACAATGCTTTGAAACATGCGATATTTTCATCGATCGTCATATGTTCAAACAAAGCAATATCTTGAGGAATATAACCAATAAGTTGACGAATTGCTTTTGTTGTTAAAGTTTTATCAAAGTATTTAATTGTTCCACTATTTGGTTGCTCCAAAGATGAAATTAAATTTAACAACGTTGATTTACCGGCACCATTTTCACCAAGGAGTACGGTAACTTGTCGATCTGCGAATGTCATATTGAGCTTATTAAATATTGTTTTGCGTTGATAATGCTTATGAATATTAATAAGTTCTATCATATTGTCACTCCTAAAATTGTAAATAGATATAAATTAAAGTAATAGCAACTGCATAGATAAGTGCCATGAAAAGTCTATGACTTAACGTATTAATAGTGAATAATAACCATGAGATACCTAATTCATAAATAATAATAACGAATAATGTAGCTAAATAAAAAGTTATGCTAAGTTGTTGGTGCATTAATAGTGCGCTCAACCATAGTATAATAAGCAACACTATAGTGTGTGCCGCAATATATAGCCCATACAACTTTAATTTACTAAAAGGTGCTAAATACAAACGTTGCAAAGGCGCGTTTTGTTTTAGATTGTGGTGAAGTAGTATTTGAATACTGCTGATACACAAAAGCAAACCGAAAATAATACTCATAGATAGTGAGCGATTGGAAGCATTATGTAACGCACGAAAGTCCACATTTGATGCAGGTGTTTTAGCTGTTAATTTAGATTTAACTTGATTGATACTGACGTTAGTATCGGCCTCTTGTACGTGTGCATGTACAAGATGAGGTATCTGTTGGTTATACAAAGATTGGCTTACTATTTCCAAGGAAATATTGCCAATAAAATCATCTCTGCCATAAAGTAATATAGCTTCATGTAAATCATTTTGTTCTAGTTGTGAGCTGTAATTTTTAGGTATTTGCAGACTAATTACAGCTTCTTTTTTAGTTACAGCTTCCTCGATGTAATCATCATCTAAAGGTAAAGTTGATACTTCTAAAATAGGTTCTTGTTTAAGTTGCTTAATTAACGTTTTAGAGTTAGTAGATTGATCTAAATCTTGTATAGCAATAGGAATGTGAAATGTTTGATTAATCGTTTTTTGTAGTACCCATATCAAACCTAAACTACTTAATAAAATGCCAAATAAAAGAAGGTACTGCTTCCATTGTTTATAAATGACTAAGTATAAAAATGGCTTCATGTGCGATACCTCCAAACTAATAGCCCGATAAGCCAACAGGACAGGACGATCAAACTGCTATAAAATAGAGGGCTGATGTCTAAAATATAGTTGTTCAGTACGAGTTCTAACAATTGATTCGTAACTAGACTGAACGGTTGATGAGCGAATAGTCCTCCCAATAAATGACTGAAGTAAATAGTAGGGAGTGTGATTCCTGATAATACAAGTATAACTAGTGTAAAAAGAATTTTAGCAAATAACTGTTTTAAGCCTTGTAACTGTAATTCAATAATTGTTAGCACTAGAGTTATCATGATGACATAATATAAAATGTGAAGTGCTAAAGTTGGCCAGTTGTACATTTCAAAGGCATTAGGTAAGGTTAACAACATCCAAAGTAAGCCTAAAATCGCCCATACTAAAGTATAGATAAAAGTAAACAAACTTCGGATAAGTATAAGCTTTTCTACAGCAAAATGAAATAGGGTCAAACGGTCTTTTAAAGCTTTTTCTTGATTCATTTTTAAAATTGAAAACAGTGATAAACAGACAATAAAGATAGATGCTAAATAACCAGTTACTACATAATAACTGCCAGTATGATAAATAGTCATTGGATGATAGTCAAAGGTGCCTGTACGATTAAGTCCTGTAAATAATAAGTCGGTCAATAACTTTAGATTGTCATTTTTTGTTGCATCAGGTGCAAGTGAATTGTAAGTGAGGCCACCGCCCATAGCACCCATCAGTCTGTCGTAGACTGAATCAGTTAATTGGTTAAGTGTAATACTCTGTGTTGACTGTTTATCATATGTATAAACTGTAATAGGTAAACTGCCATTACGATAAAATGTTTTCGTCATACCATCTTTGAATACATAATATCCATCGAGTTGGTGTTGTTGCAATTTTTTATGCGCTTGCCGTTGTGTGTAAGGGGTGATACGTATATCTTTTCCTAAGTTATTACCATTACCTAAAGATTTTAAAATTAATCGTGTTTCTTTAGTGTCGTCTTCATCGACAACTCCAATGTTGAAGGTAGTATTATCTTGCTGTGACTGTTGAATAATAAGTAATGTTCCAAAAGCAGCGATAATTATGACAAATATATAAAGCAATAAATACCATTTTTTTAATAAAAAGGAGTGATAAATGCGAAACAATTGAAATGTTTTCATTTTATCACTCCTTTATAGTTAATTAGTTATTATTTTAAATCTTTTGCGACATCTTTAACAATATCTTCTGTATTATCAGATATTTCACGTTGTAATTTTCTGAAGTCGCTGTCACTTAGTGTATTTAAATCTTTAGCATTACCTTTGTCGAAGTTAATATCTTCCTTCAGTTTTACGTCACCTTCTAAAGTAACTGTTACTGGTTCACCTTCGACATCCATAGTGACATCAAGTTTTTGTTTTTGTTGATTATTTTTAGTATCTGTATTTAATACATTATTATAATCTATTGTTGTTTCATCGTATTCAGAGCCGAAGGTAATGTTACCTTTGTCTGTACGTTTGTCTCCATCTTGTTTTTCTTTGTTAGAAATTTTAATGTTAGATTTTTTATATGACTCGTCAGCAGTTAAAGTGTATTTATCATTGTACGTGTCATCTTTTTTAGTAGATTTACCTTTGATGCCTAAAGTTGTATTGTCGGCTTTGATTTTATAATCGACAGCTAAGTTATCATCATCGATATTACTTGTACCTTCAAGTGTTACTTCTTCACCATTTTCTGCTTTTAGAGTTAAATCTCTTTTTAGAATATGTTTATCTTCTTCCCAAATTACAGATTTAACGCTAGGGAAATCTGAAGCATCTGTATCTTTAACTTCTTCTAATGCATCGTCAATTGAATCGCTATAAGAATCTGCTTGCATTTTATCTTCTGCAATTTCTTTAATGTCGTCATCATCTTTTGCTTCTTCTAATACAGTTTGAATAAGAGCTTTTGTTTCTTTTTTGCTTAAAGTCATAGTAACTTTTTGTACGTCTGTGTCTTCACCATCAACTGAAATAGTGTCATCTTCTTTGTCGAAATTATCGTCATCTAATTCATCGATGATTAGATCACTGTAACGTTCACTAATGTCTTCTAATTTATCTTCAGAAATCTGTGTGCTTGATAAAATAGTATTTAAATTCAATGAATCATTTGTGATAGCATTATCTTGTGAACTTGTTGAAGAATAACTGCTGCTTCCAGTTAACTTGTTATACACATCTACTAGCTCATCGTTTTTGGCTTTGTAAACATCATCTAAAATAGGTGCTTCATAATATTGGTTATTTTTGTCTGCAGCCCACTGGAAGTCTCCGATACTATTATCTGCGATTGTTGGAGATAATGCTAGCACTGACTTGTCTTTATCAGGGTCATGTCCTACCTTTAATCCGATTTTAGAACCGTCTACCACCGATTTAGGAATATCTGCGTCTTTTAATAGCTTTGCAGGTACATCAGCACTCGCATCCATATTAATTAAATATGATTCGTCTTTCATCTTGTCTTGGAACTCAAATCCATCCTTGAATCGTGTTTTGGCATATTCTTGATATTGTTTTGCAGTTTCTTGTTCACTTTTTAAATAAGTGTTTTTAGGTGAATTTGAAACAAAATAATATGTTGCTGCCCCAATAATTCCCACAACTAACAAGAGTCCAATGATAGCTGCAATGACAATTTTCACTGTTTTTGACATAAGATTGCCCCCCTCAAATTTCAATTCTTTGTAAACATAATAACATAAAAAATATAATAATTAATCATGAATTTGATAATTTTTTTAAAAAGTGTAAACGCCCATTATTTTTGTGTAAATTTTATAAAATTAAATTAGAAAGTATAATTACTTTTTTAAATATAGTTAATTATAATGATATATATTTTATCGGGAGTTAACTCAAAGGAATTTATAATGTTAATTTATATAATAGATATTTTAATGTTGATAAGGGTCTATTAATTGCAAAGACAGCGAAAAGAGGATTTTTATGCGCTAGCTATATAGGCAGTGTGATTGTGGGAATAGTTATATGTAAAAAACCCTAGCACAGTCTACTGCGCTAGGGTTTTAATATTTATGCTTTTGAATTTACATATGATGTTGGATCAACTGAATAGTTATTACCTACGCCACCGTCCATACGTTGGAAGTGTAAATGAGGTGCTGTTGAATTACCAGTATTACCTGATAAACCAATTTGGTCACCTTCTGAAACTGTGTCACCTTCTGATACATTTAGTTCATTCATGTGCATATACCATTGGTAATTATCACTATTTTCTTCTTGGATAGTAACTTGGTTACCGCCACCATAATTACTCCAACCACTTTGCGTAACTGTTCCATCAGTTAATGAATATACTGGTGTATTTTCATCCATTGCATAGTCAACGCCATAGTGAGCGCCGCCACCATAATATTGACCATAAGGTTGTAGTTGACGGTTTTGAGTTAACCAATTAGATGAACTTGTTTCATTATTACTGTCTGTAGTTGATTGCGTAGTGTTTGCTTCTTCACTTGACTGTGCTGACTCGTTTACAGGTGCAGCAGTTTGAGTAGTCTCATAATTTGAGCTTGTAGCATTTGTATTATTTTGTTGTTCAGTTGCTTGTGCTGATTCATTTACAGGTGCAGCAGTTTGAGCAGTCTCATTATTAGAGTTTGCAGCATTTGTATTATCTTCGTTGTCAGTTGCTTGTGCTGATTCATTTACAGATGCTGCAGTTTGAGCAGTCTCATTATTAGAGCTTGCAACATTTGTATTATTTTGTTGTTCAGTTACTTGTGTTGATTCATTAGCTGATGCTGCAGTTTGAGCAGTCTCGTTATTAGAGCTTGCAGCATTTGTACTGTCTTCGTTGTCAGTTGCTTGTGCTGATTCATTAGCTGATTGATTTGAAGTAGCGCCTTGTTGAACGTTATGCTGTCCATTATTATCATTGCGTGTATAGTTATTGTCATAGTTATTTTTATCTTGTTGAGCACTGTCATCAGTACCGTCTAAGTGATAACCTGATTTTTGAACTTCTTCATGGCTTTTATTTGGGCTGTTCACATTCCCATCTTGTTGAACAGGTGTAGTTGTAGCGTTTGTATTATCGTTAGTAGCGCCTTGTCCTTCTCCTGCAACAGGGAAGTAGAAGTAATGATAATTACCTTTATCATCAATAAGGTAGAAATAATATTGCTCATCATCGAACATAGATTGCTCCCAATTGCCATCTGATGTATGATGATAATTTCCACTTGCATCTTTATCCATATAACCTTCGGCAAAGATACCAGAAAATTGACTTTGCTCTTGACTTGAAATAGTTGTTTCTGAAGCTTCAGCTTCACTTTGTTGCGCGATACCGACTGCACCTAAAGATAGCGTAGCAATCGTTGCTGTCATTAATTTTTTCATAATAAAAATAAATCCTCCCAAAATTTTTCCTGGAATAACAATAGCAGATAACTTTCTAAAAGAGAATATAGTAATGTTTGTTTTAATACAAAAGTAATTATTATGAGATGCATGTAAATATTTAGAAAATTAAAAAAGTCTTATATTTATAGGCGAATATTAAGATTGTACTATAGTGTAAAAATACATTATTTCATTGTATGTAATTTTTTTGCAACATAACGTTATGTTTTTTGGCAAAATCTATATTATGTTTCGTTGTTTGTAATAAAGATTAGGTAATGATGACTACTATTAATAATAAATATGTGTTTTGGAGTAACAGCAATATATGATTGTTATATAGGAACATTGACAGCAAGTAAGTTAAATTGAAATTTTCTTTCAGTATCAAATTTTAAGTAAAGAGGCGTTATTGCACATTAAATCATGTGATAATAACGCCTTTATTTTCTAATTTTATGTTCTTTTTACTGTAGTAAATAAATACTTTGGACCAAGCTATGTGTAGCGTAAATGATTGATAATGTATTTAATATAAGTCAAAGTGACATAAACGACTACTAATGTGGCGAAAATAAGTTCAGTAATCATTACGATATTCAATAGAACATTCCACAACGGTGGTAAATTTACCAGTTGACATAGTGAGACTACCGAAGCAGCAGTTGTCACCCAGGGAAAAGTAAGAGCTGCATAGGCAGGTTGGAACCCAATTGTTTTAATTCTTGGAATGAAAAAGAGCGACATGATAAATAAAGCTTGTGATAATACAAAAAAACTTCCTATATATAGCATTGAATAATCTGTCCGCGTTAACAGATAACCATTTAAGCAAAGTGCTGCAGGTGCAGAAATAATTACGGCCATTGGAAACTGTTGATTGTTATACCTTTGCCAAGCTTTACGGCATAATACAAACAGTAGTAATATGATGAAAAATATCGATCCTAAATAAACCACGCCTGCGCCTAGTTGTGTACTAAAACCTTCAGACGTTTCAGCAATAACCCCGATACCTACAAATGCCACAAACCAACTAGTATTCGGTTTGGAATCAGTCGATGGAAATAACCATATATGATAAATGATGAATCCAAGTAATATACTAAAATGGATGAGTACCATGAGCCACCACATTATAGTAATAAACCATCCAATGACATGTAAGTAATGATGTAATATATATAATAATGATAATAGTGCCATTGGCAAGGCAGGAAAGGTGGCACAAGTATTAGCATTTTTTAATTCATTGGCAACTGTATGGGGAAAAAGTAGCAATTTTTGTAAAAATATAACTATGATAATAAGAGATATATAAAATAATAAAAAAGGTAGATAGGTCAAGTTGATGGTGAACAAAAGATTACTTAATGCTGCTAAACCCAATGCTAAACCACATATGGGAGTCGGTAATTGTTTCAGTAATTTAGCATAAATAGTGATGCACTCCTTACACAGTCTTTTATCAACAATGTTATTAGTATACTATGTTTTAAAGTAGTTGTGTGAAGCTAAATTGTTACTAGGAAAGTTCTATAGTTCTGATTTTCAATGTGGGCTAGGCGCTTAGTTGCTATAAAAATTTCAATTAAATAGCTACTGGAATCAGTATAAAAATAGCCAAATGCAAGCGCGCTATCATTATGAGGCATCGAATATTGTAATATAAAAAAGCATCTCGCCTCAAAGTGTGGACTTTGAGGCGAGATACGCTGTTGTAAATCATTAATCTGTTATCGCACCTTTAGATGCGGAAGATACTAATTTTGCATATTTGTATAACGTACCATGTGTTGCTTTCAATTTTGGTGCTTGCCATTTTGCTTTACGCTCAGCTAACTCGCTATCAGAAACATCGAAGCTAATTTCACGTTTTTCGGCATCAATGGTAATAATGTCATTTTCTTCTAATAGTGCCATAGGTCCACCAACTTGAGCTTCTGGTGCAGCGTGGCCAATAACTAAACCATGAGAGCCTCCAGAAAAACGGCCGTCTGTTAACAAGCCTACAGATTCACCTAACCCTTTACCAACTAAAATTGAGGAAGCGGATAGCATTTCAGGCATACCTGGTCCACCTTTAGGTCCGGCGTACCGAATAACGACTATATCGCCAGGTTTAATTTGATCATTTAAAATCGCATGTGTTGCGTCATTTTCAGTGTCAAAGACTTTAGCTGGACCTTGAATGTACGTAACACTTAATCCTGAAATTTTGGCTACCGCACCTTCAGGGGCTAAGTTTCCTTTTAGGATTACTAGTGGACCTGTTGGGTGTTTCGGCTGTTCAAAATTAATGATTTCTTTGTTATCAGATAAATCGGGTGCATCAGCTAGATTTTCTGCTACTGTTTTACCAGTAACTGTTAAGCACTCTCCATGAATTAATCCATGTTTGTGAAGTAGCTTCATTACTGCTGGAATACCTCCGACATCGTTAAGGTGTGACATGACGTACTTACCACTCGGACGTAAATCAGCTATATGAGGTACACGTTTACGTACTTCTTCAAAATCATCTAATGTTAAATCAATTTCCATAGTATGTGCGATGGCAAGTAAATGTAAAATTGCATTTGTTGAGCCACCTAAAGCCATAGCAACAGTAATTGCATTTTCGAAAGCTTCTTTAGTCATAATGTCTTTTGGATAAATGCCTTGTTCTAATAAATGATAAACAGCCTTGCCTGCTGCACGGCTATCTTTAGCTTTATCGGCAGATACTGCTGGGTGTGATGCACTGCCAGGTAAACTCATACCCATAGCTTCAATTGCTGACGACATAGTATTTGCGGTAAACATACCACCACAAGCACCAGCGCCTGGACAAGCATTACACTCTACTTTGTGTAACGCTGCTTTATCAATTTCTCCATTGTTATATTGTCCTACACCTTCAAAGGCAGACACAGCATCTAAGTCTTTTCCGTCTAATTTCCCTGGTAATACAGTACCTCCGTAAACAAATACAGCTGGTAAATTTAAACGTGCAATACCAATCATACAACCCGGCATATTTTTATCACAGCCGCCAATTGCAACTACGCCGTCTAAATTTTCTGCACTGACTACAGATTCAATAGAGTCGGCGATCAATTCACGACTAGGTAATGAGAATCGCATACCGTCAGTACCCATAGAAATGCCATCAGATACAGTAATGGTATTAAAAATCAGTGGATTTGCACCAGCTTCGCTCACGCCACGTTTGGCAGCACGTGCGAGGCCATCAATATGTACGTTACATGGTGTAACTTCACTCCAAGTACTGGCAACTCCAATCATTGGATTGTTAAAGTCATCATCTTCAAAACCTAACGCACGTAAATAAGAACGGTTCGGTGTACGACTGACACCTTCACTGATTACTTTACTTTTAATTCTTAAATCTTGCTGATTGTTACTCTCCCTGTTCATAAAAATACCCCCTAAAATTACTAACACTTTAGTGAATTTACTATTGTGTGAAAATTCTAACTATTTTGAGTGTAACAAAATAGTTATCAAGTTAAAGTCAGTCATAGTAGCCAAACCTTTTGTCTTCACTTTTAACAGGCAGACTAAAACTATTGTTTTTTCAGTGTAACTCAAAATGACGTCGAACCCCAACATAACGAATTAAACTTAAACTAATCTTGTACATTTTTATTGTGCAGTCAATAGCTAAATTACGATATGGGAATGCACATGTGAGCGCAACAGTAGCGATATATGACTGAATCGTTGACTGCAAGATGGCGTTTTACTTAAAATTAACGAAATAAAATACTGTAGAACACAGTAGTATCGATAGTTACAACGCTATTTGCTATTAAATCTAAAATTGTTACTATTATATTAAATGTATATTAAAAATGTTTTGTTTTTGTAAAAAAATGCATTTGTTTTTGTTATACTAAATGTTATTGTTTTCAGATAAACTCCAAGTGCTAAAGAAATATTCTTAACACTTAATGTAAATATATATAAAAGTAAAGAGGTAATATTAATGAATAAAATATCTGTTATAGTCACTTACTATAACTCGGAGGACTACATTGCTAAATGTTTAAGTAGTTTGAAAAAGCAAAGAATGCAAGATTTTGAATTGATTTTAGTGAACGATGGCTCAACGGATCAGTCAAAAGAGCTAGTGGCATCTATGTTAGATGGATGGGATATTAATTGTCATGAGATTGATTTAGATACAAACAAAGGTCATGCGCACGCACGAAATATAGCATTAAAAGAAGTAACTTCACCGTATTTCATTTTTGTCGATTCCGATGATTATTTAGCATCATATGCTTTAACTTATTATTTGAAAGTGTTAAATAAATGTGATGCCTTAATTGCGCCAATCCATTCGTTTACATTGGATATTCCACAATACGTTGATCAAAACTTAGTAGAAGTAAAATATTTAAAAACTAAAACACATTCCAATCAATTTTTACGTAAAAATTCAGCATGTAATATAGTGTTTAAAACGGCTATCATGAAAGGGCATAACGTACGTTTTAACGAAGACTTAGATGTTTATATTGATTGGTCATTTTTACTTGAGTATATGAAATATTCAAATTGGTTTGTACGAGTGTCACGATTCCCATTTTATATCAAAGGTGAAATCTATGATCCATTCTTAAAACCAGCGTTGTCTAAACAAGAGTTTGGTGTTGTTTTTAACGACTATATTTATAGTTTTAACGATGCTATAAAACGCGCACCATATAAAGACAATAAAAAATTTATTACGAATAAAATGAAGAGCTTAGTGATGCAATCATTTGAACCATCTTCAAGAAAGACAAAAGAACGTTATGCAAATTATAGCTCTTTACTTCCTGGTGTAATACGCAAATTATTAACTAATATCATTAAAAACGAAAAACCATTATTTATTTTAGAATCATTATTACTAGCATTAAATCAAAAGAAAAAAGCTTACAAAATTAACCTAATTAGAAAAAATGCACGTTTGGCTAAAAATGTTATCTTAAAGCGCAAAAACAAAAATCGTTCGTTGTATCAGTTAACGGATAGTCCAGAAAACGTTCGTCCAAATGTCATTGTGTTTGAATCTTTCGGTGGCAAAGGCTACAGCGATAGCCCTAAATATATTTATGAATATATGATGAATCATTTCCCAGAATTTGAATACATTTGGGTATTAAACCGACCGAAGAATGTATTTATACCTGGTCCAGCGAAGAAAGTGAAAAAAGGTTCACAAGCGTATTACGAAGCATATAGTAAAGCTAAATATTGGGTTGCCAATGCACGCTTGCCATTATATTTAAATAAAAAGCCCAATCAAGTGTATATACAAACTTGGCATGGTACACCATTAAAACGTTTAGCTAATGACATGAAAGTTATTCGTATGCCAGGAACGACAACTGAGAATTATAAACGTAACTTCAGAGAAGAAACTAGTAGATGGGACTATTTAGTATCACCAAATAGGTATTCTTCTGAAATTTTTGAAAGTGCCTTTTGGATGGATAGTGATAGAATTTTAGAAATTGGTTACCCTCGTAACGATGTCTTAGTGAACAGAGCGGATGACGAACAGTATATTAATGACATCAAAGAAAATTTAAATTTACCACATGATAAAAAAGTCATAATGTATGCTCCAACATGGAGAGATGATGAGTTTGTGAAAAAAGGTAAATATCTATTTGATTTAAAAATAGATTTAGAAAACTTACAATGTCAACTAGGGGATGAGTACGTAGTGTTATTAAGAATGCACTATCTTATTTCCAATGCTCTAGACTTACGTGGTTTTGAAGAGTTTGCGATTGATGTATCAAACTACAGTGATATTTCAGAATTATACTTAGTTACTGATTGTTTAATTACAGATTATTCATCAGTTATGTTTGACTATGGTGTACTGAAAAAACCACAAATTTTCTTTGCTTATGATTTAGATAAATATGGACAAGATTTACGTGGTTTCTATTTAGACTATCACAAAGATTTACCAGGTCCGATTTATCAAGATCCTTATGAATTAGCAAATGATTTGAAGAACTTAGATCAAATAGCAGAAGATTACAAACCACAAATTGATGCGTTTTATGATAAATTCTGTTCGTTAGAACAAGGAAAAGGTTCTAAAATTATTTCAGATGTCATTAAATATTAATTAAATAAACGAACTACATTAGACATAGTTATGGTCTAACAATAGCTGGAGGCAAACAAACGATGAAAAGAGTAATAACTTACGGCACATATGATTTATTACATTATGGACATATTGAATTATTGAGAAGAGCTAGAGAGCACGGTGATTATTTAATCGTTGCGTTATCTACAGATGAGTTTAATAAAATTAAAAACAAAAAATCATATTATAACTATGAGCAACGTAAGATGATGTTAGAATCAATTCGTTATGTAGATTTAGTAATTCCTGAAGATGGTTGGGGACAAAAAACTAAAGATGTAGATAAATATGATGTTGATTTATTTATTATGGGTCACGACTGGGAAGGTGAATTTGACGAGTTGAAATCACAATGTGAAGTGATTTATGTGAATCGTACAGAAGGTATTTCAACGACTCAAATTAAAACTGAATTATACGGTAACTAAGCTACCGTTAGTTATAAAAAAGAAGCGAGAAATCGCTTCTTTCGGACTGTCGACAAAGTTTCTGACTTTGTCGACAGTTTTTTTATGCACGCTTTCCGCGGGCACTGCCACAGCCTGTAGTCTTCAGCGAGTGCGCTTCTCGCAGGAACCGTTGCCAAAATTATATATTGTTGCAATATGATACGTCCCAAAGCTAGTGTACATACTGTTTTTTGAAATTAAGTATTGCTTCTACAGCTACTTGATATCCAGGTTTCGTAGCAGATTGTAATTGCTTGATTTTGGCAATATTCGCTTTGTAATAGTCTAAGTTAGTTAACATTTCTGTTACCGTTGTTTTTAGTTCAGTAGTTGTTACAGTGGCGGAATCAAGTTTTTTGCCGATCCCTAATTGTTCAATTTGATGTGAGACGACTGGTTGGTCAGCGCTTTGTGGAAAAGCCAGTAAAGGTACATCCATCATCATAGCTTCGTTCGTACTATTCATCCCAGCATGTGTGATAAATAAGTCTGTATATTGTAATAACTCAATTTGTGGAACGTATGATTCGACAATAAAGTTGCTAGGTATATCATCAAAATTAGCAAGATTATTTGTAGTGCCAATTGATACTACGACTGTAACATCTAAATCTTTTAAAGCTGCAAAGCATCTATTAAAGAAGCTGATGTTTTCGTTAAACACTGTACCTAGAGAAATATAAATAACAGGGCGTGAAGTATTAATCTTATTCATAAACTCAGTAGGTTGTGGTGTGCGTACTGACGGTCCAGCAAACACAAACTCTTGAGCATTAAACTGCTCAACATCGTGTTGAAATCCTTGCATAATATAAGAAATATTTAAATCACCAGGATTATTCATAATTTCATGACGTGACGGTATTTGAACTTGATATGTTGTTTCAATATCGGTTTTTAAACTTTGGAATATTTGGTTAGAACGTGCAACTTCCGAATCATCAAGTTGATTTTCAATTGAAGTGATAAAATTGTCGAACAATGGCTTCGTTTTAGCAAAAGTGGTAACGGATGAAATAGCAGGAATATTTAATTTTTGAGCAATTAAATAGCCACACCCAAACATAGAATCATAGATTACATAATCAAAATGTTCATGTTTAATATCATTTAAAATGCGTGGTAACATGACATGGGCAGTATTCAACACGCCATTGATGACGTCTAACACATTATTATTACCATATGCTGTAAAGGATTCGACCACTGAATCGATAGGTAACGAACGTATCTCGACTCCAGTATTAGCTAGTTTAGATTCGTATATATCGCTTAAATAATAAACGACTTCTTCTCCTTGGTCTACCAACGACTTACATACTTCAATCGTTGGATTGATGTGACCTTCTGACCCTGGATTGATAAATAAAATTTTTCCCACAAAAAAACCTCCTAAGTTAAACTAATATTTAGTTTAACAAAAATAATTCAAATAAAAAAATATGTATATTTTATTTACTTTTTTAACAGTGCGAATAACAAAAAAGACTACCATCAACCGTAAGTGATTTGATGGTAGTCTTTATATTTAAATAATCTTTATTTGAAGTGTTTTGTGACTAGATTATTTTGAGAATTGAACAGGTATTAATTGCGAATATATTCGAATATACCGGCAGCACCCATACCTACACCGATACACATAGTGACCATGCCGTAACGTGTGTGTGGTTGTTTTTTCATTTCTGATAATAAACGTCCAGTTAGCATTGCTCCTGTAGCACCTAAAGGATGTCCTAAGGCAATTGCGCCACCGTTGACATTGGTTTTATCTATGTTTAAACCAGTTTCGCGAATGGATGCGAGCGTTTGAGATGCAAATGCTTCGTTTAATTCGGTAATGTCAATATCATCAATTGTTAAGCCATTGGCTGACAGTACTTCAGGTATAGCATAAGCCGGTCCAATACCCATTAATTTTGGATCTACACCAACAGCTTTAAAGCCGACAAAACGAGCAATTGGCGTAACACCTAATTCTTTAACTTTGTCACCTGACATAACTACTACAAAGCCTGAGCCGTCAGTTAATGGTGCAGATGTACCTGCCGTCACAGTGCCGTCAGCCTTAAAGACAGTGCGTAACTGTGCCAGTGCTTCGGCATTTGTATCAGGTCTTATCATCTCGTCTGTTTTGAATTGTTTTTTAGTGACTACAGGACCATTGTGGTCATATGACACATCGTTCACTTCGATAGGGATAATTTCATCTTCAAATTTCCCAGCTTGTTGAGCTTCATAAGCACGTTGATGACTTTGGACAGCATAGGCATCTTGATCTGCTCTCGATACTTGATACGTATCAGCTACCATTTCAGCTGTTAATCCCATAGGATACGATACGCCACGATCTTCATCTTGTAGTAATGGGCTGTTGGTAGGTTCATTACCACCCATTGGAACAGCACTCATTAGTTCTATGCCACCCGCTACTAAGATATCACCTTGGCCAGCTTTAATTTGATTGGCTGCTAACGCAATCGTTTGTAGTCCAGATGAACAGTAACGATTGACAGTTTGTCCAGGAACACTGTCAGGCATACCTGCGAGTAAGGCAATAGAACGTGCGATGTTTTGTCCTTGTAGACCTTCAGGGAAAGAGTTACCGACAATGACATCTTCTACCATGTCTGGAGTGAAATTGCCATCAACTCTATCTAATACTCCCTTTAATACTTGAGCAGCTACTTCATCAGGTCTTTCATGAAATAATGCGCCACCTTTAGCTTTACTTGCGGCAGAACGTCCATAAGCAACAATATATGCATCTTGCATTTAACTTCATCCTCTCTCTACTCAATTTCAATGATTAGTTACGTAACGGTTTTCCTGTTTTTAGCATGTGTGATATACGATCATACGTTTTTTCATTATTTAGTAGTTCTAAGAATCCTTGTTTTTCTAGTTTTTGTAAATAGCGTTGATTGACATATGTGTTACGTGGTAAATCGCCACCAGCCAAAATATTGGCTACTTTTAAGGCAATTTCGTAGTCGTAGTCACTGATAAAATGACCGAGACGTTGTGCGTCTAATTGACCTTGTGCTAATGCTTTAAAGTCTTTACCTAAAGCGATGAAGTTTGGTTTTGGTGTTGGTATATAGTTCGTTTGTGCTTCATAAGCTGCGCGTTTCAATGCTACTTCAACACGTTGGTCAGTGTTCAAGATGATCGTATCAGTTGGTTTTAAATAACCATAACGTACAGCTTCATGAGCATTAGTAGCTACTTTGGCTAAACCAACATTCATCAATACTTTTGATACACTTTCTTGTTTGTCGTTAGCTTTATGGTCAGTGCTCAAGATACGTGTTGCTAATTCAGCTAAACCACCACCACTTGGTAACAGTCCTACACCTGTTTCTACTAAACCGATATACGTTTCACTTGATGCAACGACAAATGGGGAGTGCATTACTAACTCACAACCACCACCCAGTACTTTACCTTGTGTAGTAGTGACTACTGGTTTTAATGAATGTTTTAAGCGACTGAAACTATAATGTAATTTATCAACAGCGTCACCAACTAAAGTATCAACTAAGCCATCTTCGTGTGCTTTTTTCATCATGTAGAGGTTAGCACCAACACTAAAGTTATGACCATCTGCATAAATGACCATGCTACTATAGTCATTATTTTCTAAGACATCAATAGCTTCTACTAAATCATCGGCAAAGCCGTCTGAAATGATATTATTTTTACTTTGTAATTTAAGTAGTAATTGGTCTGTGTTAACGACTGCTAATTTGGAATCTTCTTTATCCCATAATTCTTGTTCGATTTGGTCAGTAATAGCTGTGACACGCTCAATAGATTCTTGAGGTTGATAAAACGATCCATTTAATGATTCGATCCAGTCGGGCAATGTGCCTAATTCATCACGCATTCTTGATTTGACACGGTCAAAGCCCATTAAGTCCCATAATTGAAATGGTCCTTTTTTCCAATTGAAGCCCCAAACAAGCGCACGATCAATGTCTTTAAAATCAGGAGCAGCTTTCGGGACATTGATAGCAGCGTAATAAAAATTATTACGTAGCGTTTCCCATAAAAATGTTCCGGCCTCATCTGTTGCATTGAAGATAACATCTAGATTATGAGATAAATCTTTATTGAATTGTGCCAAGATAGGTAAGTTCGGTGTTGATTGGGCAACGTAATCGTTAACTGATGCATCAAAGACTAACCGTTGTTTACCTTCTTTTTTATAGAAGCCTTGTTTTGTTTTGCGACCTAATGCGCCAGCTTCATATAGTTGTTGTGATAATTTTACTTCTTTAAAATATGGTTGTTCTGCAGGGTCTTGACGTAAACCTTGCATTACAGCTACAGCAATATCTAAACCTACTAAGTCAGTTAAACCATATGTCCCAGTTTTTGGTCGTCCGATAGCTTGACCAGTTAGAGCATCAACGTCAGTAATGGATAATCCTTGTTGTTCAGCACGATACATAACGTCATTCATCGTTTGTGTACCGACACGGTTGGCAACAAATCCTGGTACATCGTTAGCAATTACAACGCCTTTACCTAATACATCCTCAGCAAAACGTTGGACTTGTGTAATAATTTCAGAACTCGTTTCTTGATTCGGAATGATTTCAGCTAATTTCATAATCCGTGGTGGATTAAAGAAGTGTAGTCCTAAAAATCGAGAACGCGCTTGCTGATCAAACGCTTTGGCAATACCCTCTATAGGGATACCTGATGTATTAGTAGCAAAAATAGCACTGTTCTTCGCTATTTGTTGTACTTGGTTCCATACTTGGTGTTTGATGTCGATATCTTCTTTGACTGCCTCAATATAAATATCACTATCATCACCTTGGACTAAATCATCTTGAAAGTTACCAATTGATAAATTAGAAGCATATTGCAAATCAAATAACATAGGTTTCTTCTTATCTGTAATGATGTTATAAGCCTTTTGAGCAATTTTATTTGGTTCTTGTTCATCTATCACAATATCTAATAATTTTACTTTTAATCCCGCATTTACAAGTAAGGCAGCAAGTTGGCTACCCATTGTTCCTGCACCTAATACAGTGGCTTTTCTTATAGTCATAACATTACCTCCATGTAATTAAATCATTTTTATAGAAAGGCTGAATCTCCTGTTAGTGCTCTACCAATAACTAATGCGTTGACTTCATGTGTACCTTCATAAGTGTAAATTGCTTCAGCATCTGAGAAGAAGCGGGCAATATCATAATCAGCTAAGATACCATTACCGCCTGTAATTCCACGACCCATTGCAACTGAATCTCTTAGACGTAAAGCGTTCATCATTTTAGCAGTAGAAGTGGCTACTTCATCGTATTCGCCATTTGCTTGCATACGTGCAAGCTGTGCACACATTGACATAGCATGTGCCAAATTACCTTCCATCATAGCGAGTTTTTCTTGGATTAATTGGAATTGACTTAACTTTTTACCGAACTGTTTACGTTGAGTTACATAGTTCAGTGTGGCACGTAATGCACCTGCAATCGCTCCTGTAGCCATATATGCAACGCCAGCACGTGTAGAATATAGAACTTTTGCAATATCTTTAAAGCTATTAATATTTTGTAATCTTTCACTTTCTTCTACAACTACGTTATTTAGTTTGATATTGGCGTTGGGTACAATTTTTAAAGCAATTTTATTTTGAATAATATCAATTTCGACACCTTCTTGATCAGGTCGAATGATAAAACCTTTTGGTTTACCTGTTTCAGGGTCTACAGCATAGACTGGAATAACATCAGCTAAGTGTGCACCACCAATCCATCTTTTTTCGCCGTTTAATATCCATTTATCACCATCACGAACAGCTGTTGTTTCAAGTCCACCTGCAACGTCTGACCCATGATTTGGTTCAGTTAAAGCAAAACAAGTTCGGAGTTCGTGTGATTGTAATTTAGGAATATAATAGGCGACTTGTTCTTTGCTACCACCAAATAAGAATGAATTATGCCCTAATCCTTGATGAACACCAAGTAATGTGACTAAAGACACATCAAATCGAGCTATAGTATAAGACATGAAAAACTGGAATAGTTGACTCGGTGTTTTAGCGCCTTCTCGTCCTTCGAATAGTAAAGGATTGTTAAAATAATTTAGTTTGCCTAAATCATCAAAGAAGTCTTCGGGTATTGTAGCGTTAACCCAATGGTCGTTAATAGAGTCACGGTATTTGCTTTCTAATAAATCATCTAATTGTTTTAACAACGTTACTTCACCATCAGTTAAATCTTTGGCAATACTTAACACATCTTCAGGATATAATGCTTTTAAAGTTTCATTTTTTGTTGACATAAAATCAACCTCCATCGTTTTTGGTAACGCTTACATTTGTTGTTAAAAAAATAATAAGCAGTTTAATTTTGAAACTAGTTTACGCAAGTTCATCTTCTTGTTGTGCTCTGTCATTCATTAATTTTTGTAGTGATAGTTTGTCTGGTTTAGATGTTGCATTTAAAGGCATATGAGTAATTTTAAGATACATTCTAGGGATTTTATAACCAGCTAAGTGTTCGCGTGCATAGCTATCTAATTCTTGTTCATAATTCGCTGTGTCTTCTTTTAAAATTATTGCAGCGGCAACAGACTCTCCAAATTTCGGGCTGTCATAACCGACGACAACACATTGTTCAATGATAGGGTGCTCAGATAGTACGCGTTCGACCTCTGAAGGTAACACATTTTCGCCACCTGTAATAATCATTTCTTTTTTACGATCGACAATATAAATATCACCGTCTTCATCTAAACGAGCTAAATCTCCCGTTAAGAAGAAATCTTTATGAAATGACTTAGCAGTTTCTTCAGGTTTATTCCAATAACCAGGTGTTACATTTTTACCACGAATAGCCAATTCACCAATTTCTCCAGGTGTTACATCTTGATATGTGTCATCTAACACACGAACTTCTGTAAACATCACTGGTTTACCGATACTCATTGGCTTATTGATAGCGTTATCTGGTGTGTTGACAGTAGTTAGTGGCGCTTCAGTTAATCCATATCCATTGATTAAAAAGAGATTCATACTGGCGAATTTCTTTTGAACAGCGGGTAGTGGGGCAGAGCCACCTTGAATTAAATAGCGTGCGTTTTCAAAGTTTGCTGGATTGAAATTGTCAGCTATTAACATGCCATAGTACATAGTTGGAATCAACATCACATAATTAGGTTTGAATTTTGCCATAAGGTCGTTCAATCCTTCGCCATTAAAGTAACGTTGTAACACTATTGTGGAACCATTCATTAACATAGGAATTGTTAAATCATTAAAACCAAATACATGGAACATTGGTAGTGAAACAATAGCGACATCATCAGGCACCGTGTTGTAAGTTAAATTTAAATTAATACCATTGTTGACAAAAGATTCATATGTGAACATGACCCCTTTAGGAGTACCTGTAGTACCACTTGTATACAACAAGGATGCTATGTCATCATGTTCTACTGACACTGCAGTGAATGGGTGATGTACTTCTGGATTTACAATCTCATCATAGGCGGGTGTATCAATATCTAAATAGATTAAGTCCTCTGGTATTTGAGTTAAACTAGATAGGTGTTTTGTTGAATAAAAAATTAACTTAACGCCTGAATCATTAACCACAGTTTCAATTTCTTCTGGACTTAAACGCCAGTTGATAGGGTAATAAATGGCTCCTAGTTTGAATGAAGCAAATAATACATCTAATATTGCGACATCATTGGGTGCGAAGATACCAACTACATCACCTTGCTTAATACCTTGTTCACGTAGGTGATGTGCTAAATTATCAGCGCGAATATTTAGCTGTTGGTATGTCCATTGTGTGCCTTTTGCTGGGTCTATAATTGCGGGTTTCTCTTCATCAAAATCTGATCTTGTTTTTATCCAATCATAATTCATTTTAAATACCCCCTAAGTGTAAATAACTCCCAGTGCTAAAGTGACTTATACAGCATTCCCCAATGTTGACGATAGATGTTTGAATCAATAGTGTGTAGTTTGTCAGCAATCAATGGTTGGAATGATAATTTATCTAAAACGTCGTGTTGCAAATCGACGCCTGGAGCAATTTCAATTAATTCAATACCATCTTCAACTAATTGAAAGACAGCACGTTCTGTCACGTAGTAAACGGTTTGTCCTAAGCTGCGTGCATAATTTGCATTAAAGTCGATATGTTGAACGGTATCAACGAATTTAGAAGGTGTACCTTCTTGTGCGATAGTGATATGGTCGTCTTGAATATTTAGTTGACCCCCAACAACTAATTTACCTGAAAATATAATGGTTTTAACGGTTTGGCTAATATCAATGAAGCCACCACAACCATTCATCTTATCACCAAGAAGTGAAACATTTACATTACCATCGGCATCGACTTCGCCAAAACTTAAAAAGGCTATATCAATACCTCCGTTATAAATGAAATCCCAAGTCATATCATGTCTCATTTTGGCATCTAAATTATAATTCATACCGTATTGCATACCACTGCCTAGTAAACCACCATAAGTACCAGTATCGATATTTAGTTGCACAGCTTCCGTCACTTTTTCTTCTATAAGTAATTGTGACAAATCATTATTAATACCAAAACCAACGCTAACTACGTCGTCCTGAGTTAAAAATTGTGCTGCGCGTCTTAAAATTAATTTTTTATCTGTGAGGTCTAGTTGTGGTTGAGTCATTGAAGCGATACGATAATGGCCAGCTAAAGCAGGGTCATAATACTTTTGCATAACTTGTTTATGATATTTAGGGTCTTTGTTGACAACAACGTAATCTACTAATTCACTTGGAATAAACACTTCATTTGGATTAAAACTACCGTTTGCGACGATAGCCTTTACTTGTACAATGACAGTACCGTTGTTATTGTGTGCAGCTGCTGCCACACTGAAACCTTCTCCTAAATGTGTTTCGTGGTGCATATAAATATTGCCTTTTTCATCTGCATACGTTCCTCGTAGTAGGGCTACATCAATATTTGGAAATTTATAGTGTAAATATTGCTCTTTGTTAATTTCTATCAAGTCTACCAAATCTTCAGTAGTACGGTCATTTGCTTTACCACCTTGATAACGTGGATCGGCAGTAGTGTTTAAGCCAATCTTCGTAATCATACCGGGTGAAGCAGATGTTGCACTACGATAGTGCGTAGTCATTACACCTTGAGGTATAAAATACGCTTCAAGCGCATCGTGCTTAATAGCATTAACAGTTGCAGGTGATGCAGTGATAATACTCATGATGAGTCTTTTAATCATTCCTCGCTCTACCAAAGCGTCTAAATCTATCCCATCCGCATAATTACTAATATCATTAGCTAACATAAATGTAAGACCAGTTAATTTTCCCGTATCATCATGTTGTTTCGTCATGTGTTTTAATAATTCCGCTGGTAGATTGGCAACCGACAAGGCAGCGAGTGCGATGACATCATCATTTTTAATTATTGTGTGTAATTCATTTAATGGTATTACTTTCATACAACAGCATCACTTGTATTCATTAGAAGACATACCCCCTTCAAATGTAAGCCCTTACATGAAATATAACACAATGTTATGTAGTGTAAAAGTTAAATAACGTTAGAATTGAGTTAAAATTTCTAAATGTTAGAAATTGTATTGAAAATTAGCATTAAAATGAGATATAATAAAAATACATCAAGTCATCAGATGTGTGTAAAAGTAATTAACTGTAGATAGTAGTTTAGTTAAAAATTGATGTTTAAACATATGCTATTAAGTTGTTTAAGCACATAAGTTAAATAACTACGAAATTTACTTTTTCACAATCCTAGTTTAAAATCACAATTGACAGTGCTTACAAATAATATTTGTACAAAATGCTCTTTTGTCAGTGTGGACTATAGGGTAGATAATTCTAATGATAGTGAGCAAGACTGATGCACACACTATAAATTAACTAATATGGGAAAGGTGGTTCCTAATGGATAATACTGAAAATAAAAGTGTCATATTAATTGGCGCAGGAGTATTAAGCACAACATTTGGTTCATTTTTGAAAGATGTCGAACCAAATTGGAACATAAAGCTATTTGAACGTTTAGATCAACCCGCAATTGAGAGTTCAAATGAGACGAACAATGCAGGAACAGGACACGCGGCATTATGCGAATTGAATTATACAGTGGAACAAAAAGATGGCTCAATCGATGTTGAAAAAGCGAAAGAAATTAATGAACAGTTTGAAGTTTCAAAGCAATTTTGGTCATACTTAATTAAAAGTAACGCTATCCAAAATCCGAAAGATTTCATTCGTCCATTACCACATATAAGTTTCGTATTAGGAACTAAAAATGTAAACTTCTTAAAACGTCGTTATGAAAAATTAGCTAAATTGCCAATGTTCGAAGATATCGAATACTCTGAGGATAAAGAAGTATTAAAACAATGGATCCCATTAATGATGGAAGGTCGTTCAAGCAATACACCATTTGCAGCTAGTAAAATTAATGAAGGTACAGATGTGAATTTTGGTGAGTTAACACGTAAAATGGCTAAGAATATAGAAGGACATGACAACGCTGATGTATATTATCGTCATGAAGTAGTTGATTTTAAACAACGTGATGATAAAAAATGGGAAGTGAAAGTACGTAACTTACAAAATAATCAGGTCGATGTTCATGTTGCAGACTATATCTTTATCGGTGCTGGTGGTAATGCCATACCAATGTTACAAAAAACAAATATTCCTGAAAGTAAGCATTTAGGAGGATTCCCAATCAGTGGTGCATTCCTAGTATGTAGTAATCCAAACATTGTTAATGAACATGACGCCAAAGTTTATGGGAAAGAGCCACCTGGCACACCACCTATGACTGTACCACATCTAGATAGACGTTATATTGATGGTAAGAAAAGTTTATTATTCGGACCATTTGCAGCTATTGGACCTAAGTTCTTAAAAAATGGTTCTAATTTAGATTTATTTAAATCAATCAACCCTAGCAACGTGGTAACGATGTTATCTGCAGCAACGAAAAACTTCCCATTAGTAAAATATTCTGTACAACAAGTCTTAATGGGTAAAGAAGACCGTATGAAAGAATTGCGTCGCTTTATTCCAGATGCTAAAGACGAAGATTGGGATTTACACATTGCAGGTAAACGTGTTCAAGTGATTAAAGATACAAAAGAACACGGTCGTGGCTTTATCCAATTCGGAACAGAGGTAGTGAATTCAGAAGATCATACAGTTATCGCTTTACTAGGCGAATCACCAGGAGCATCTACTTCAGTATCAGTGGCTTTAGAAGTCATTGAAAAGAACTTCCCACAATTTAAACAAGCATGGGAGCCAAAACTTAAAGAAATGATTCCATCTTATGGTCAATCATTAATTGAAGATACAAAACTATTACACGAAACACGTAAAGCAACTGCACAAGCATTAGAATTAAATGAAAAATAAATAATGAAACCCCACCAAGTTATTACTTGGCGGGGATTTATTTTATAATATAAATATTAATATGTCACAGCAAAAAGCGACATGTCATTGACATGCCGCTTTGCTATGTTATTAAAAATCATATTGTGATTCTTCATCTTGTAAAATTTGTTGATAAGTTTTCGCCATGCGTACAGTAGATTGTGCTAAAGCATTTAATCGGAAAATAATGTCATCATTGACAATTGTTTGTTGATGGAAGTCACGCTCTTCAATAAAGACATATGTTTGCATCGTATGTGCTTTCATATAATCAAGTATTGGTTTTAATTGTAGTTCAGGAATAAGATAATGTTTGTCTGAACCTGCAGTGGCGAACATGGCTACTACTTTATCTTTAAACGCATTAACAGGTAATAAATCGAAAATATTTTTCAATGACCCAGGGATAGAAGCTTGAAAAATTGGGAAACCAATAAAAATAATGTCAGCTTGCATTAAAGCAGTAGTGACTTCTAATGTGTCGCCGTGATAATCTAAATAATTTCGTCCATCACTAAACTCGATTGATTTTTCACGTAAATCAATAAGCTCAATATGATCATTCGTTGTCGCTGTTAATTGTTGCTGTAAATAATCCATGGCAGTGCGTGTTTTTGATCCTACACTAGAGCCAGAAAGTAATACTATATTCAACTTAATCACCTACTTGTTTAAATGTTTTTTGACGCCAGGAATAATTTCATTGCCAATTAATTCAATATTTTGCATGATTTTATCAAATGGGACGCCACCAAAATCAATTTGAGCCATAAAGCGTTGATGATTGTATAGTTCATGTTGATAGAGAATTTTTTCAATAATTTGTTGCGGACTGCCTACCATTAAAGCATCTCTATAATCAGGCGCATTTGCAAACTGTGCTTTCGGATAACCAACGCCTCTAATAAATGCCATACCTGTATTTAGATGTGGATAATATTCTTTCAAAGCATCTTGTGTTGTCGGTGCCGTATAAAATAAGCTAGCAGTAGAAACTGGTAAACATGATGCATCGGTATCAAAACCATTAGCTTGTGCAGCATTTCGATATTCGTCTATAGAATCTTTGAAGGTCATTGCTGGACCTCCAAGTGTCGTAATCATCATAGGAATACCTTGGCGACCTGCTTTAATTGCACTAGCTGGTTGACCACCGACTGCTCGCCAAATAGGTATAGTATTGTCTATTGGACGTGGATATATAAGCGCATTGTTTAAGTCAGGTCGATATTGTCCTGACCAAGTAATTCGGTCGTGTTTATTAAGTTCTAATAAGAGATTTAATTTTTCTTCGTATAAAGCGTCATAGTCATTTAAATCATACCCAAATAATTCAAAAATACCTGTTCGTGAAGCACGACCAGCAACTATTTCTGCACGGCCATGCGAAATTAAATCTAATGTAGCAAAATCTTCAAATACACGTACAGGATCTGTCGCACTAATAATTGTTGAGGAACTAGAAATTTTAATATTGTCAGTAGCTTGGGCAATAGCTCCTAATACTACAGAATGTGCTTGAGTAGTGAAATGTTCTTGGTGACTTTCGCCTACTGCAAAGACATCAATGCCTGCTTGATCAGCAAGTTTACTTGCTTCTATAAGTTCGTTAATGCGTTGCTCGTAACTGACTTTCTCTCCGTTATGTGGGTTGAGCAAATGATCACCTAATGAGTATAAACCGAATTCTAATGGTGAATGTTGGTTCATTTTTAATTCTGCCACAGTGTTAGTCTCCTTTATTTATAGTTTGTGTAATGCAGCTTCTATATCTGCACGTTGCGCTTCTAAAAAATCTGGTAAGTTAAGTTCTTTACCCAAGTTTTCAACACTAGTATCTACAGTGAAACCAGGTTCAGCAGTTGCAAATTCATATAAAATTTTATTTTGACGGTAATATAACGATTTAAAGAAATAGCGATCAACGATGCCTGAATTATTGCCAGGTAGCTGGTTGATACTATTGTGCATAGCTGTTAAATCGTCATCTGTCGGTGTGTTTAAAGCCAAGTGATGCACATATCCTTGCCCTGGTCTTGCAGAAGCACCTTGTTGTGAAACGACTACGATATCTGTATAGTAGCCCGAATCATCAAGTGTGTAGACAAGTTCTGTAGTATCATCTCGTCGATAGTATCCTAATGTTTGAGTTAAAAATTCCATAGTCGGCTGCGTTTTTTTAACGCGTAATTCTACTGGTCCCATGCCTAATATTTGATATTTTTTCGGGATATCGCTATAAGGGTTGTGACGCCAAAACGTTGGTAAGGCATGCTGGTTGTTAACCATTAAAACAAGCTCTAAGCCATCTACATCATGAAACACTAGTGCATCTTGATTCAAATAAGTAAGAGGTTGAGTAGTAACACCGCGCGCTTCCAAACGATTTTGAAAATAAGTAAGGGCTGTACTGTCTGGTACGAGTAAAGTTATGCGATGAATAGAATTAGTACCCGGACGATTTTTACCCAGATTAGGTATTTCAAAAAAACTTAATAAAGTTCCAGCTGAACCTACTTCGTCTCCGAAAAATAAATGATACATTTTAGGGTTATCTTGATTGACAGATTTTTCTACCAATCTTAAACCTAGTACGTTAGTGTAAAAGTCTTTGTTTGCTTTGGCATTTTTGGTATACATTGAAATGTGGTGATGTCCAGTAACAGTCATAAAATTCCTCCTACAGTCAATTTAGTATAAATTTTATATCAAGTATACAATTTTTACCAATAATATGTTTTATCTTAGTTAGAATGGACTTACGTACGCTTAATCTAACTGATGGTGACACAGGATATCTATAAATACCTCTAATGATTTCGTTTGAAACGGTGAATGGGTTAAGTATGCAAAGGTCCGTTTGTAAGGAAGGAAATTCATATCAACAGCAACAAGCTCCCCTCTAGCTAATTCTTTTTTGACTGCCCATTTTGATAAAAAGCTAATACCTAACCCAGATTCCACCGATGCTTTAATAGGTTGTGTACTACTGAAGTGTATGAGATTATTAGGGCTAATAGCAAGTGATTTGAAGACGTTATTCAATGCTTCTCTAGTACCAGATCCTTCCTCTCTTACAATCCAAGTTTGTGTTTCTAGTAAATGATGCGTGATGTGTGATTTTTGCAACAAAGGATGCGTTGGTGTAGCGACGATAATCATTTCATCTTCGGCAAATTTATGTGGTATTAACGTGCGATTTTTAAAATGACCTTCGACAATTCCGATATCTAATTGATGATTTTCTACTAGTGCAGCTATTTCTTCAGTGTTGCCAATTGTGACGATAGGTTGGACTTCTGGACAGTGTTCTTTAGTTTTGGCAATGATATGGGGCAATATATATTCCCCGAAAGTATAACTTGCTCCAATTTTTAATGGTCCATTAGCGGTGTGATTTAAATCATCAACTAAATAATGCATGCGTTCATACATACCCATAATTTCCTTACTGTAATGATAAACAATTTCGCCAGCTTTATTGAGATGGACACGTTTATTATTTCGATCTAATAATTTGGTGTTCATGCGCTCTTCTAATGTACGTATGTATTGGCTGACTGCAGGCTGTGTCATGTGATGTAATTTTGCTGCCTTTGAGAAACTTTGTTGCTCTGCAACACTGATAAAGACATTTAAATAGCGATCCATATTGTATACCTCCAATTATTCATATCAAATTACTTATAGTAATTATTATAATAATTAATTTTACTTATAAAAGCGAGCGCTATATGCTAAACGAAAAGGAGATGGAATACTTATGTTTGGACTTCAACTTAAACAATACAAAGTGCTGAGTTGGTTGTTAGGTGTAGTGTTTACGTTCGCTATTGCAGGTATAGGCTACGTATTAGCTTTACTGCCGGGGTTTGATCGTGTTGGTCAAATGGCTTGTGCCATTATTATAGCAGTGGTATTTCGACAATTATTTGGCTATCCTCGAGCGATTCAACGAGGCATTAAGTTTTCGTCATTTGTATTATTACGTGTGGCAATTGTATTGTACGGACTAAAATTAAATATTACGATTATTTTTAATGAAGGACTAGGTTTATTATTACGAGATGCTTGTATTGTGGCACTAGCAATAATAGTTATGCTTAGCTTAGCTAAATTGTTCAAAGCAGATAAAATGATTTCGTTGTTAGTTGGTGTGGGTACTGGTATTTGTGGTGCAGCGGCGATTGCAGCGATTGCACCTATTGTGAAAGCGAAAGAAGAGGATACAGCGATTGGTGTAGGTATGATCGCACTAGTCGGTACTGTGTTTGCAATCGGTTATACGATGTTAGCGCCGGTATTATCATTAACACCTGTACAATATGGTACGTGGAGTGGGATGAGTTTACATGAATTAGCACATGTAGCTGTAGCTGCTGCACCGGCAGGTAATGAAGCGATGGCCTTAGGATTACTTACTAAATTGGGACGAGTGTTTCTATTAGTACCCGTAGCATTTATTTTTATGTATTTAATGAAACGCAAACAGAGTTCAACTGAAAATGATACTACTAAAATACCATTCCCTTGGTTTTTAATAGGTTTTATTATTATGAGTATTATAGGTAGTTATGTACTAGGTCCGATGATTCCAGTAGCATCAAATGTAATGAACAGTGTGTCTACACTGACAACATGGTTATTAACGGCAGCGATGGTAGGATTAGGATTGAATGTTAATTTGGCAGATTTAAGACAGCGTGCCTTTAAACCGCTAATGGCTATGCTGATTACCTCAATCATTGTTAGTGGTATAGCATATTTATTAGTTTGAATTTTGACAGCTATCTAATATTTGCCTACACTCTATTTAAATACGAGCATAATAGTGAGGGATGGCAGTGTTACAATTTAGACAAGTACAGCAAACAGATTTAGAGCAAATCATTCTATTAGAACAAGCGGGGTTTACCCCAGAAGAAGCGGCGACTGAACAGGCATTACGCGAACGTGCTTTTTTGATTACAGATAGCTTTATAGTTGCTGTGGATGATACAACGAATACTATTGCAGGTTATATAAATGGTCCCGTTATCGACCAAAAATATATAACGGATGATTTATTTGATAGTATTAAACCTAATTCAGAAACAGGTGGGTATCTCAGCATATTAGGCATAGTTGTAGCACAAGAATATCAACATCAAGGTTTAGCTGGTATGTTGTTGCAACATTTTGAGCAGTTAGCCAGGTCAACACAACGTCAAGGTGTGACCTTGACATGTAAAAAAGAGTTGGTTACCTTGTATGAACAATATGGTTATACCAATGCTGGATCTTCCGCATCAACACACGGCAATGTAGCATGGTTTAACATGATTAAACTATTTTAAAGTTTAGGTAAACTTTGTATGATGTTAGAATATAGTCTGTTTTAGCAATTCATACAGTTTTTGGGATTATAATTTAAGCGCTTACAAGTAAGTAGTTGCGGGTAAGGAACTACTAAAAGGAGGTAATTAAATGATTTATACTAATCCAACTGAACCAAATGCACAATACAAGGTAAAAACGCAATACGAAAATTTTATTAACGGCCAATGGCAAGCACCGCAACAAGGAAATTATTTTGATAATCTCTCTCCCATAACAGGTGAAGTTTATTCACAAGTACCACAATCCACTAAAGAAGATGTAGATTTAGCGGTTCAAGCTGCACAACAAGCGCAAGTTGAGTGGGGCAAAAAATCTCCCGCTGAACGCTCTCAATTGTTATTAGATATAGCTGATCGTGTCGAACAAAATTTAGAATACTTAGCAGTGATTGAAACCTTCGATAATGGAAAACCTGTACGTGAAACATTAACGGCAGATTTACCATTAGTGGTAGATCATTTTAGATATTTTGCTGGAGTGATACGTGCCGAAGAAGGTGGCATTTCACAAATTGATAATGATACAGTCGCATATCATTACAAAGAGCCACTTGGTGTTGTAGGTCAAATTATTCCATGGAACTTCCCTATACTTATGGCCACTTGGAAAATTGCGCCAGCTTTAGTTACAGGTAATGCTGTTGTATTAAAACCGGCAGAACAAACACCTGTATCTGTATTACATTTTGTTGAATTAATTGAAGATTTATTGCCTGCCGGATTATTAAATATCGTTAATGGTTTTGGTGCTGAAGCGGGTGAGGCATTAGCCACACATACAGGTATTAATAAAGTTGCCTTTACAGGTGAAACAACAACAGGAAAAATCATTATGAAAAACGCTAGTGATAATATTATTCCTGTGACTTTGGAGTTAGGTGGTAAATCACCTAACGTCTTCTTTAAAGATATTATGGATGAAGATGATGACTTTTTAGATAAAGCTGTAGAAGGGTTAGTCATGTTTGCACTTAACCAAGGTGAAGTATGTACATGTCCTTCACGTGCCTTAGTGCATGAAGATATTTACGAAGATTTTATTAAATTATGTATTGATAAAGTGAACAAAATTAAATTAGGTAATCCACTTGATGATACAACAATGGTAGGTGCACAAACTTCTAATGAACAGCAAGAAAAAATTCAAAAATATTTAGATATTGGAAAAAATGAAGGTGCAGAAGTGCTAGTCGGAGGTAACGTCCGTACGGAAGATGATAATTTAGCACATGGCTTTTATATTGAGCCTACGATCTTCAAAGGAACTCAAGACATGCGTATTTTCCAAGAAGAAATCTTTGGTCCTGTACTGTCTGTAGCAACATTTAAAGATAATGAAGAAGCCTTAGAAATGGCTAACGATACAATGTATGGTCTTGGCGCGGGTATATGGACGCGTAGTCAAAATACTGCTTATCGTATTGGTAGAGGTATACAAGCAGGACGTGTATGGGTCAATAATTACCACACATATCCAGCACACGCTGCATTTGGTGGTTACAAACAATCCGGTATTGGTAGAGAGAACCACTTAATGATGTTAGACCACTACCAACAAACTAAAAATCTTTTAGTCAGTTATGATACCAATCCAACTGGCTTGTTTTAACGGTACGTTGACTGCAATTTGATGAACTAGATTTACCTACAAAGATGATAAAGACTGCTGACAAAGGCTCCAACTTTGTTGGCAGTTTTTTTGTGCATGCTTTCCGCGGGCACTGCCGTAGCCTGTAGTCTTCGGCGAGTAGAAGTCGGCCAAAAACAATACTAATATTATATGAAAGTTTTAGCTGTACTAGCGGCAAAAGTTTGTCTCTCAATTCGAAAGCATGAAGCAAAAGAAAAGATTTATTTGAAACGTAATTTTCTTTTAGCCAGCTGCAAAAATATGAACAGATGCTGTTCTGCATCTACGATATTCCAACCTCTTTTTTGTTGAATCTTTGCGTGGTGATTCTGTTGTAATTATCTTAAAACTTGACAGATAGCTGAAAAAGTTATAAATTGTTACTATTCTGAATTAATATACCGTTACTTATTGAAAGGTGAATTCCCACTTTAGCAGACGATTAATATAATAATATTGGTTGAATGAAAAAGTATCTTAGGTGCAGTTGCTTTCTATAGTTAACGGTATAACGAAAAATTATTGATAACATAGCGACAGCAGCGCAAAATATTCCTTTACGGGAGTAGGTTGTAATGAAGTCAACAATTGTAATGCATACACAGAGTGTATCTTACAACTTGTTGGCTTTTTTGTTTTGCTAAATATAGTTGTGGAACATTTATTATTTTAAATGGAAAGGGGCCTAGTATATGGATGCTACATCAGGACTTTTAACATTCATGATTGTGTTTGTCAGCACGTTAATCATTGCTGTGATAAGTGGTGTTATTTTTATTAATAAACGTGTACCACTGTCTTATATAAAAATACATATAGGGGTAAGTGCATTCCCACCTTTAATCGCATTAATTGCCTTAATTAACATAGATAATAGTGAGAAATTAGGACCTTTTTATTTTGATATTCTCGCATGGTTAATGGCGTTCTTTGTATTAGTCATTGGATTAATTATCCAACGCTTTTCGATGCAGTATTTAAAAGGCGATTTTAATTATCGTAAATATTTTGTGTTATTTCAATTAGTGACAAGTTTTGCAGCGATTGCATGGTTAAGTGATGATTTACGCTTAATGACGGCATTTTGGGGTCTGACTTTAATTTGTTTATCATTGCTGATGCGCCTGAATCGAAAATGGAAAGTAACTAAAGCGGCAGCAAAAGTTACAAGTCGCTATTTTTTACTAAGTTGGATAGCTTTAGCATGTTCGGTATTGTGGTTATTTGTTATTACAGGAGAATGGACGTTTTCGGCAGCTTTAACAGAAGCGCATCTTAGTATGGTTACTGGATGGCAATACTTTAGTTTATCATTGCTGCTTATTATTGCTGTGATTGTTCCGGCAGCTCAATGGCCATTCCAACGATGGTTGATAGAATCTGTTGCTGCACCTACGCCAGTATCTGCAATTATGCATGCCGGTATTGTGAATGCAGGTGGTATTATGTTGACACGTTTTTCACCGTTGTTTCATAGTGATTTTGCTGCATTTATTTTAATCATTATTGCCTGTATTTCCGTATTAATAGGCTCGGGCATTAGCTTAGTGCATGTAGATTATAAACGACAGCTCGTTGGCTCTACTATGGGACAAATGGGTTTTATGTTAATACAATGTGCATTAGGGGCGTATGTTGCTGCAATCATTCATCTTATTTTACATGGTTTATTCAAAGCAACGTTGTTTTTAAGATCGGGCTCTGCACTCCAACACTTTGAAGTCCCAGTTAGAGCTAATGAAAGAATGTCGTACTTTTGGATTATTAGTGGGCGTATTTTAGCAGGAGTGTTAGCGATTGTTTTCTGGTTAGCAGAACCAGGTGAAGGTTATCGAATCATTAGTGCGCTTATTCTAGCATGGTCGTTATCGATGGCATGGACTCAATTAGTAGCATTTGGTGAAGGCAAAATGGGGCGGATTATTGGTCTCATCGCACTCGTTATAGTGGGCGTGGTTTATTTCGTCATCCATCATTATTTCAATGCGTGGTTACAAAATATTGCTATTAGCAATAGTCACCCATCACTATTTATTATAATATTGGTAGCTGTTATTTTAGTGCTCGGTAGCATTATAAGTACGTGGGTTGCGAAACATCAATCATCAAAAGTTTTCGCTATTATATATTTATGGTTAGTGCGTTTAGGCGATGCGAAAACAAAAGCAATAGAACGGCACCCTAACTATCTCAAGAAATTTTTATCTTAAAGGAGGAATGACCATGGTTACAGCGCAGTCTACAGCACACAAACAATTGCACAATGATAGTATAGAAGCGGTTATTACACGTGCGACAAAAGTAATTGTTCCATTATCACCAATTTCTATATTTGCAGCACGACATCCTTGGGTCAACCTTGAAGATAAACAATTCGAAACTATCGGCAGATGGTTAGATAATTCAAGAGATGTAGATATATTTCCAGGCAAAAAAATTATTAAAGATGCTTATCAAAAAGGTGAAATTGAGGATAGCTATTTAGTTGAGCGTTTGGAACAATGGATAGAACAACAACAGTTAAATGTACCTTTTGAAGTTGCAAAACAATATGGGAGCAATGCCCTGAAATTAGATGATCAACCGTTAACAATAGAATCTGAAAGTTATGACTTAGCGGCGACAACTGAACTACCTGATGATGATGTCTTTCAACGCTGGTTACAACGCTCTATGCCACCCAGAAGTAAGTTTATTAAACATAAGCCGAAAGAATCATATTTACAGTTGCTTGATTACCATGTCATTAAATGGTGTAAGTTGTACTTGGATGAAAACCAAGCAAGTTGGACAATGCCAGGACGTGAAGAAGGATTCTTTTATGCTTGGCAACGATTAGTAACACATGATCCAGCATTATCAAAAGTACAACGACAAGCATTAAAACAAGTACCTTCTGAACCACTGGAAGTTATAGCACAAATGTTAGAACATTTAGCAATTCCACATGATGAAATTCAAGGTTACTTAGAAAATCATTTATTAGCACTACCGGGTTGGGCAGGTATGTTATTATGGCAAACTGATAAGGTGGGTCATAAAGCGCCGTTGATAACTGAATACTTAGCGATTCGTCTAGCATTAGAGTGGGTATTTATTCAACCATTTGCCCCTTTTAATGCATCAAACCCTGTGGCACGCCCATCTGTAGTGACGTTGATAAATAATTGGATACATTGGGGAGGGTTAACAACAAGCCATTGGAACCAATTGTCGATGCCTAAACAGCATGACTACTTGAAATTAGCGCAACGATTGGATGACAAAACGTGTAGAACATTGTGGTTAGAAGCGTGGGAAGATAGTTATGCCCAGCAATTGCGCCATCAACTCACGAACGTTTCAAAAGCAGAAAAAAAGAATGACAGTACGCAAGCACAACTAGCCTTTTGTATAGATGTACGATCAGAACAATTTAGACGCCAGCTAGAAGCAGCAGGACCTTTTGAGACAATTGGTATAGCAGGGTTTTTCGGCATACCTATAGAAAGTTGTCAATTGGGTAGTCATCACAGTCATGCATCTTTACCAGTTATGAATGAGCCACTACATAAAGTAAAAGAAGTGGCGCGTCCGCAAGATTTACAGATGCATTTACAACGCAAATATTCAGTGAGTTCATTAATTTATACGTTTAAGAAAATGAAACAAAATGTGCTGCCAAGTTTATTATTACCTGAATTAAGTGGCTCATGGCTCAGTGTCCAAATGTTTTCGCGTAGTTTTGTACCTAGACCTGTTGGAAACTTAATCCAAAAATTTTATAAAAACTGGTTCAATAAACCAAAGAGCTCGCTGACTTTAACGCATGAAATGTATGGAGAAGAAGACGGTTTACCAGTAGGCTTCACAAAAGAAGAAAAAGTGACATATGTAAAACAAGGATTGGAGTTAATGGGATTAACACATGATTTTTCACCATTAGTTGTTTTATGTGGTCACGGTAGTCAAAGTGCGAATAACCCATATGCTTCTTCATTAGATTGTGGGGCATGCGGGGGTGCTGCCAGTGGATTTAATGCCAAAGTGTTAGCTATGTTGTGTAATTTAGAAGAAGTCCGTGAAGCATTGATAAATGTAGGAATCACAATTCCACAAGAAACAGTATTTGTAGCAGCGCAACATAATACTGCTCTTGATGAGTTGGATTGGATTTATGTGCCTAACTTATCTACAGCTGCACAAACTGCACTAACACAAATTAAAGCAGCAATGCCACAAGTAAGTCTTAATGCTAATGCAGAGCGCATGTTAACTTTACCTCGATTGTCACAATCAGTTAAAAATGCAAAACATGAAGCGCAACGTTTAGCACATGACTGGAGCGAAATTAGACCAGAGTGGGGATTAGCAAGAAACGCGTCATTTATTATTGGTCAAAGGACATTAACACAACAGACAAATTTAGAAGGTAGATCTTTCTTACAAAATTATGATTGGCGTGAGGATGCAACAGGGTCTATACTAGCAAATATTATTGCAGGGCCTGCAACTGTGGCGCATTGGATTAACTTACAATATTATGCTTCGACAGTAGCACCTCATTATTATGGTAGTGGCAGTAAGACTACCCATACAGTGACTGGTGGGTTGGGCGTTATGCAAGGAAACGCGAGTGATTTATTGACGGGTTTACCGTGGCAATCAGTCATGAGGTCTGATTACGAAGCGTATCATGCGCCTCTAAGATTACTCATTGTGATTCAAGCACCTGATGATCATATAGACCGATTACTACAAGAAAATCAAAACTTTAAACAAAAAGTAGACAATCATTGGTTACATTTAGCGAATATTACTCCGGATGGACAGTGGCATATCTGGTAATGAAAAGTGACAGTGTTATTATTTTTGATATAATATAGCAAGATACCATTATCATAGGAATGAACAAATGCTAGCTAGAAGTAATAGGAGGTATATCGTTTAATGACTGTAACGAAAGGCTCTTGTGAATCTGAAATTAGTAAAGCAGTGACACAATGGGAAAAAGAATATCTCGGTAGAGGCTCATTATCTGTAAAAACAGATATTTTAAGAAATATGATTATTATTGATTTGCAAGGTATTTTGACGCCAGCAGAATATACTGTGTGTGAAACACAAGAAGGCTTGCTATCAATTAAACGAACGCGATCTAAATTGCTTGAATCTGGTGCAGAACACTTAAAAGAAATAATATTAAATATTACTGGAGCACATGTCGTAAGTTTACATACAGACTTGAGCTCTCGCACAGGAGAAAGAATCATAGTATTTAAATTAGAAACTGATTTAGAAGCACAATTTGATCCAAGTTAATTATAAAAATAAAAGCACATTACAAGCTACTACCTTAAATAGGTGATGACTTGTAATGTGCTTTTTAATATTCAGTGCAGTCAGATTGGACGACTAAATCTTGTTGATAACATTAAATTGCTGTCCTACAACCAGTTGTTAGTTGAAGAATCCTGAAATGGATTTGACTTCTAAAAACTCTTCGATACCGAAGTCTCCCCATTCACGACCAATTCCAGATTGTTTGTAACCACCAAATGGAAGATCCCAACTTCTTGGTGCTTCATTGATTTCGATAACACCCGCTTCTAGTGATGTTGCAACATAGCGTAATGTTTCTAGGTCCTTACCGTAAACATAACCCGCTAAGCCGTATTTTGTATCATTGGCAATTTTAATGGCTTCATCTAAATCTGAATAAGTCATTATTGACATAACAGGACCAAAAATTTCTTCCTGTGCAATTGTCATAGTGTTGTCTACATTAGAAAAGACAGTAGGTTTAATATAGTAGCCTGTTTCTAATCCTTCTGGTTTACCTTCACCGCCAAATTCGAGCGTAGCACCTTCTTCTTGACCAGTTTTTATGAACGCTTGTACTTGTTTGAATTGTTTAGCATTGATAACAGGTCCCATATTTACTGAACGATCTTGTGGAACGCCAACATTAATTGTTTGAATTTTAGCTTTTACTTGTTCAATAAATGCCTCTTTTTGAGATTCAGGTACTAATGTACGTGAACCAGCGATACATACTTGTCCAGAATTATCGACTACTTTATGAACTGCTGCGTCTGCTGCAGCTTCTAAATCAGCATCATCAAGTATAACGAATGGTGATTTACCACCTAATTCAAGCGATACTTTTTTGAAATCTACACTCGCTTTTTCCATGATTTTACTGCCAGTATTACCTGAACCAGTGAAAGAAACCATTCTAACTAATGGATGTTCTGATAATGGATTACCAACACCCATACCGTCACCATTAACTAAGTTGAATACACCTTGAGGAACGCCAACTTTATCAAAGATTTCGGCTAAAATGATTGCAGCAAATGGTGTTTCTTCAGAAGGTTTAAGTACGACTGTACTACCTGCTGCTAACGCACCTGCTAATTTAATAGCTGTTTGGTTTGTTGGGAAATTCCATGGTGTGATCAAACCAGCGACACCAATCGCTTCTTTCATTACGACATTATTACCACGACGTTCTTGGAATTGGAAATCATCTAACGCATCACGCGCAGCTTTGAAATGTGCCAAGCCCATTTCATAATGAACATTTTCAGCTGCAGTGACCGGAGTACCTAACTCTAAAGTCATTGCTTCAATTAAATCAGCTTTACGATTTTCATATTCTGTTACAATCGCATCTAATAATTGCTTACGATAGTCGATAGATGAATGGCGAAATTCTAAATAAACATTGTTAGCAGCTTGAACAGCGTCTTCTACATCTTGTGCATTACCTTTAGCAATTGTGCCAAAAGCTGTTTCAGTTGCTGGATTAATAACAGCAATTGTTTCTTGGCTATGGCTTTCTACCCATGCGCCATTAATATATTGTTTCGGTTGATTGAACATATAAACACTCCTTAAGTAATCTTTTATATTCATATTTAGTAAATACTAATATAAATTAAGACCAATCGAATATTACACTCATATTAATTAAAATTCAACTGATTGATTTAAGAAAATAAATTATTTTATATATGTTTTTTGTGCAAAGGATTTCAGTGAAGAAACAGTAATTATCAAAATAACTGATGATTTACATCAAAAACTATCATTTCTATTAATCATTATAGTTAAGTATAATGAAAGCTAAATAAAGAAAGAGGTGCTACTTGATGACTCAACATGCAATACGACAATTATGTCTAGGTATGCTAACTTTATTTATAGTAATGGCAATAGGTCGTTTTGCTTATACACCTATTTTGCCCTTCATGCAAGTATCTGGACATATGGATAGTACACAAGCAGGTTTTTTAGCCACAATTAATTATTTGGGCTATTTGATAGGTGCAATTATTCCAATGTGGTTAATTTTTAAAAGCAAAGCTATAGATTTGAAAATTTATTTATTGATCAATATTATGACAACCATTTTGATGGGAGTAACAGAGGCATACAGCTTGTGGGCTATATTGCGTTTAGTATCTGGAATAACGAGTGGTACCGTATTTGTTTTAGCATCTAATATTGTGTTGGAAGCATTACGACAAGCACAAAAATCGAATATTTCAGGTTTGCTATATAGTGGCGTAGGGCTAGGCATTTTTGCTAGTAGTATATATATCTTTTTTGAAACGCATAATGATAATTGGCAATTGACGTGGATTGTATTGGGTATTTTTTCTTTATTAGGTGGGGCATTTGTAATCTTTGGTATGCGTGATAATCCGACTATAAAGACGCACCAATCACAACACACTAATGTTGACGAAAAGCCACCATTAAACGCTAAATTTATACGCTACTTTTCGATTGCTTATTTTTGTGAAGGTGCTGGTTATATTATTACAGGTACATTTTTAGTTGCTATAGTTAAATCTATTCCTGAGTTGGCAGATTATGCTGCTTTAAGTTGGATGTTTGTAGGTTTAGGAGCCATACCTTCAACTGTATTGTGGTCAGTTATTGCAGAGAAAATGGGATATGATAAAGCGACTTATTGTGCATTTATACTTCAAATAATCGGTGTGAGTTTACCAATATTATCTAATCACATAGTCGTTTTAATTATCAGTTCCATTTTGTTTGGTAGTACATTTTTAGGATTAACGACACTTTTTATGTCTACAGGTCAAACATTAATGTATCAATCGGGTGGGAAGTCAAATTTAGTGGCGTCTTTAACGGTGATCTACAGTGTTGGACAGATGGTAGCCCCTGCGATTTCTGGTGTATTAATCGGACCTTCAAATAACTATAATATTGCATTAGGATTTGCGACATTAGTACTTATTATTGGTTTGTTCAGTACTATAAAGAGTTATAAAGCAATGACTTAAGGAGGGCTAAATAATGCAAATAGATGATTTTTAATATATCTTAAGGCATCAAATACCTGATAATTAGACTTTTACTAATTATCAGGTATTTTTTACAAAGTTTAAAATGATTACAAAGAAGTCGTGAAACTTATTTATAATATCCTTAGATAAAATAGTTTTACAAATTAATCTACTATTTAAGGAGCAAAGAACAGCTATGAACAACATAAATCATCATAAGGAACATCGTAGTAATTATTACTCCATTCGAAAATATTCAGTCGGGACTGCATCAATACTACTTGGTACATTTTTAATATTTGGACAGCAGCAAGCACAAGCAGCTGAACATAAACCCCAAGCACAAACAATAGAGCAGCATGTAACGCAATCCCAAGATACAGTGCCAAAAGAAAATGTTGATGTGCAACTAAATACGCAGGTTACAGACACAAAATTAAATAATGATGTTGTGACAGTAAAGAATCATTCATCAGTAGCATATGAGCAACATCAAACTCCAACGTATAACGATGACAAAATTAACTATGTTAATGAAGCATCTCAACCGAGCAATTCTCAATATACTCCAGCCAACAAAGTAATGTCAGCAACTTTAAATTCTACACAAGCAACGCCAACTCCCAAACAGCCCGTAAGCTATTCTAAACAATCTCAAGTGTCAAAAAATCCTTGGTTAGCCCCTAACAAAATGCACATTGCTACACCACAACAAGAGAACAATAAAGTAGATCAAATGTCTTGGGGTACTAAAGATGTGGCACAAGCATCAGTAACTGCTGAAAAGACACAAACAAATGCAGTATTAAAGGGTCAAGAGCATGTGACTAAAACAAACTTTGCTGATCATTTTAGAGTGATTGGTAATACTAGTTGGTATAATCCGAATACAGGAATTATTAGTTTAACTGATGATACAAATAACTTAGTTAGTGCTGCATATTTAACTTCGAAATTAGATATTTCACAAGGTTTTCATTTGACTGGCAAGGTGAATTTAGGTCACAGAAGTATGGCTCAAAATAGCGGTAATGGTGTGAGTTTTATCTTGTCACCGAACAGTCCGGGTGAAATAGGTAAAGCCGGACCAGCAGTCGGTATAGGGGGCTTGAAAAACGCCTTTGGTTTTAAATTGGATACCAAATTTGATGGACAAGAGAGTACTTTTGCTAAAGCAGATCCTAGTTATTTGAATCAGTTAGGTGCCTTTGGTGCTTTTATTCATACGACACAGGATTATCAGCACAAAGCGATAACGTATAATTCTAAGAATGGTATAGAAGGACCTAAATTACTTAGAGGAAAGCCTGATAATAATCTTTTTTATCCGTTTTCGTTCGAATTTAATCCTAAGACTGAAATGTTAAAAGTACTGTATGAGGGGCAAACTTGGGAACGTAATATTGCTGATTGGCTACGGTTAAGTAAGACAACTAAGTTTAATTTAACTATATTTGCATCTACAGGTCCCAATGGATCAAATAAACAACAATTTAAATTTGGCTCATTCACATACGTACCAACATCGACTGTTTATGTGCAGTATAAAGATGTGGACACTGGAGAAAACATAGCAAGACCTAATTATCTAGCCGGTAAAGCTGGTGATATCATTTCGATCAATCATTTGCAAAAAGACGTGTCAGACGATAATTATGAATTTGTAATGGCTGAGGGACCGGTAAAAAATAATATAATCACTTATACGAGAGAGAACCAAAATGTTATTTTAAAATATAAAATGAAAAAAGCCGTTCAACCTATCGATATGAATGTTAACATTGAGCCGCAGCAACCAAAAGTCGATACGATTACGACTAAATCGAGAGAAATTACAGGGACAACAGATAAAAATACAGAAGTTAAGGTAGTTTTCTCAGATGGCTATACTGTACATGTTCAAGAGGATGGGACTGGACGCTTTACTGTCATTGTACCTTTCGGCAAACGATTAACGGCAGGAGACACCATACAATTTTTAGCTAAAAATAAAACTGGCAAAATCTCCAATACAGCGCAAGTAACAGTTATTGACCCAACTGTAGCAAAACCACAAGTAAAACCATCAACACAAGCGCCACCTCAACAATCACCTGAGATGAAGCCAAATTCACTGACATCGCAACAAATGGATACAAAGGTTATGCCGAAGCCAAGTCAGCCGATGCCGCAAATGATGGATGGAGGCAATCAACAGTCCAATCAAAGTAATATGAAAGATGACCCAGTACCAATGAAGCCAATGAATCCAGGGGATATGATGGAACCAAGTCAACCGATGCCCCAAGCAATGGATGAAGGAAATGAACAGTCCAATGTAAAAGAAAAGCAAACTGCCCCAGTACCAATGAAGCCAATGAACCCAGGGGATATGATGGAACCAAGTCAACCGATGCCCCAAGTAATGGAAGAAGGAAATAAGCAGTCCAATGTAAAAGAAAAGCAAACTGCCCCAGTACCAATGAAGCCAATGAGTCCAGATAATATGATGAAGCCAAGTCAACCGATGCCGCAAGCAATGGGTGGAGGAAATAAACAATCTAAACAAAGTAATATGAAAGCTGGACAACAATCAATGTCACCCCAATATAAAGAATTCATGGCAAAGCAGAGTCAGTCAACAACACAATCCAACAGTGCAACAACAACAAAATGGATGGCAGATATGCCTGAAAAGGATACAGTAATGTGGAAGATGGACAAACCTTCTTCTACAACGAGTGAACCAGCACAGCATAAGCCTACAATGAAAAAGAAAATGTGGAATGAGAACAGCGTGCAACACACTTTGCCCAAAACTGGAATTAATGAAGGAACAACAGTAACAATTTTTGCGTCATTCCTTGCGATACTAGGAAGCGTATTATTATTAGTTGGGCGTAAAGGCCTAGTACAACGGGAAAAGTAATATTTTAAGTATTCATACTACAATTAATAGCTAACTTTAAACAGAATAATAGCGCAAAACGGAAAGTGAAATCATATCAAATGACAGATTTTACTTTCCGTTTCTTTATTTCGTTTTAATTGTTAACGTAATGAACAAGGCGACAACCATAAAGCAGACAATCATTAATACTACTCCTGACCATTGCATAACACTGTAAAAATAACCAGCAAGTGTGCCTGCAATAGAAGACCCCATATAATAGAAAAGTAAATATAAGCTAGAAGCTTGTGCTTGATGGTGTTGCGCTCTGCTTGCTACGACAGCACTGGCAATGGCATGCCCACTAAAAAATGCGACTACACTTAACGCTAAGCCAATAATTTTAAAAGCTAATGCAGGGAGTAGGGTAATCGTTATCCCAAGTGCTAAGGTTAAAAGACTCAGTTTTAATGCAGGAAGTGTCCCTAATTTGGCACGTAATTTCGCATTTAACATTGAGGACACCATTCCGAGTAAGAAAAGTACATAAATAAAACTAATAAAGCTATGAGGCAAATGATATTTAGGATCACTTAATTCAAAGCTAATATAATTAAAGGCAGCAATGTTACTACCAAGCAATAAAAATCCTAATATAAAGGGTTTGAGCAATCGAATATTTTTTAAATGTTGAATATAGCTCTTGAGTAAGGATTTAATAGAGAAAGTTTGCTGCGTGAAATGTTTAGATGGCGGTAATAACCAAATAAATAATATCGCTGCAACGACACTTAATAAGGCAATAGCAAGTAACCCCGTTTGATAACCATATAGACTAGTAATATACCCCGTGAATATACGACCAAATGCGCCACCGAAAGCATTACCGCTAATATAAATCCCCATAGCTTCAGGGAGACTTTTGGCAGAGATTTCTTCCCCTATATATGCCATAGCAATAGAAGGTAAGCCTGCTAAACAGATACCTTGTATTAATCGTATAATTAAAAACATATTAAAATCAGTAATGAAGGGCTGTACTAAAGCTAATAGTGTTACTGAAATGACGGAAAAGTACATAACAGAACGACGACCAATCACTTCGGAAATCGCGCCGAAAAATAGCATTGCAAGTGCTAAAGTCAACGTAGTTGTAGATAAAGGCAGACTGGCAGCAGTCTTGTTTACATGAAAGATGTTTGTAAAATGTGGGATGAGTGGCTGCACGCTATATAAAATAGAAAATATCGTAAAACCTGCAATGAATAAGGCTATTATAATTTTTGTATATGCTTTTGATCCTTTTCCCACGTAGTTATTCGTTACTGGCTGCATGTGTAAACACCTCTTCTTATTAATAATTTTATGGTAGCATGAATTATATAATTTAAATATTGCATAATTTTCATGTAACCTATGCTATATATGCATAAGAGAGGGTGTAACAAATGGAATGGCATCACTTAGAATATTTTAAACACTTAGCAAAGTCGGAAAATATTACAACAACGGCTAAAACTATGAATATTAGCCAATCAGCCTTGAGTAGAGCAATTCAACAATTGGAAAAGCATTTGACCGTACCATTATTTAATCGAATTGGTCGTAGTATTAAATTGAATAAATACGGCGTAGCATTTTTAGAAACGACGCAAAATATTACGCAGGAAATGGAATTATTTCAGAGTAAAGTGAAGCGGGCGACTGACGCCTTGTCAGGAGAAATTATAATTGGATTTTTACATTCAGTTGGACCGACGTATTTGTCTGAGTTCTTAAAGCAATTTAGACAGCAATATCCAGAAATTCAAGTAAAACTCGTACAAAATCATGCGTATAATTTATTTAAGATGTTAGATAACGGTGATATTGATATTGCCATTACGACAATTTCCAATAAAACGACAAGTACCAACTTTGTACCATTATTAGAAGAGGAATTATATTTAACAGTTAATAGTAATCATGCCCTTGCACAACAGTCGACTGTTGATATTACTAATGTAAGTAATGAAAAATTTATTTTATTAAAACAAGGATTTGTATTACGAGAACAAGTGGACGAGATTTTAAACTATTTTAATTTGGATGTAGAAATTAACTTTGAAGGTGAAGAGACATTAACTGTAGCTAGTTTTGTTAGCTCAGGTTTAGGGGTCTCTATTTTACCGCATATGAAAAATATTCAGTTACCTAATTTAACACAATTACCAATAAGGAATTATCATGCTCGTAGAACGATAGGTGTTAGTTATAAAGGAAAGAATGATATCTTACCTATAATCAAAACTACAAAAAATAGTTTAGTTAATTATTTTGAATTATATAATGATTATTAATATAAAAATTCTAAATAGTAACTTGGGTTATTAATTTGTGAATTTAATTGACAAGCTGTAGATAAAAATAGATAATTATATCAAATATATAGAATTATCTAAATTTTCGCACAACGCGTTGGGGATGATGCGTAATTCAAAATGTAGCAACTATATGTCAAACATATACTACTTTGTCACAACAGCAAATTGATCATATTATACAGCTTGCAGAACAACTTCCACGTATTTCTAAGTTGAACAGAGCTTATGTTTTTATTGATTGTTATGCTATTGAAGCTGATCATTTAATAGTCGTTGCTGAAGCTTTACCTAAAGGTGATAGCTCGCTTTATCAAAATTCGGTAGTTACTCAAAATGTTTATGAATCTTTTGAGCCTGCTGTATTTCAAGCACTGACAACAGGAAAAGATGTTCATGAGCATAGGGGAGTCACACAAGAAGGGAAAGTCGTAGAGCAAAATGTGACACCAATAATACTGAATGGGGAAACTATTGGAGCGTTGATAATGGAAAAAGATATCACGCAACAAATCGCGAATGAACAAAAATTGACTGCGTTATCTAAAGCCACAGAGACTATTTCAGAGTTGTTTAAACAGCCAAAACATGAATCAATATTCGTGCCAGACATGATAGAAGAAAGCCTGTTTTATTTAGATAAGTCTTATTTGATTCGGTACTTTAATTTAAAGGGAGAACAAATGGTTGAAGCATTGACGAGTGAAACATGTGAATTAAACTCGTCATTTCTAAAGTATTTTCCGAGATTACATCATATTTTAAATGATGAGCGTGTCATTGTGTTGGAAGAACGTGCAATTTATGATAAATATTACCAAGTTAAATGTATTAAGCTTTATACGGACACGCATGTTTCTGGATATTTAATGATGTTTAAAGATATTACGGAATTAAAAGAGAAAGAAAAAGCATTAATTTCTAAAACAGTAGCAATTCGAGAAGTACACCATCGTGTGAAAAATAATTTGCAAACGGTTGCAAGTTTGTTGAGGCTACAAATGCGCATGGGCATACCTGAAGAGAGTCAATATTATTTTAAAGAAAGTTTAAACCGTATTTTGTGTATTGCTTCTGTTTATGAAGTGATTTTGAGTGAGTCTGACGCTGACCAAGTTAATATTGGAACATTAATTCAAAAAATAGGCAATATGTTAGTAGCTAATGAAAGTTCAGATATAAAAACAATTCAAATCGACTATCATCTAGCAGAGCGCTATTATTTGCCGTCACATATAGCCATTGCGATAGCATTAATTGCAAATGAACTAATTACCAATTGCTTAAACCATGCTTTTACAGCTTATGCAACTGGTGAAATTGAAGTTAGACTGACATATGATCAACAGTCACAAGCATTTACTTTAATGATTCAAGATAATGGTACAGGAGCTAGTAGTTATCAAAAGTCATTTGGTTTAAATATCGTTAACACAATTACAGAAAATGATTTAGATGGTCACTTTACTATTAACAGCAATACTATTGGAACACTTGCACAAATCGTATTTCAATATAAGGGGAGCATTGCAATATGAATAAAATTATTGTCGTTGAGGATGAGTCCATTGTAAGGTTAGATGTTGTCGCGATGTTAGAAGATGCACAATTTGACGTTGTAGCTGCCGTCAATAATGGTGAAAAAGCAATTGAAGCTACAGAACAATATAAACCAGACTTAATTATCATGGATATAAAAATGCCTAAACTTGATGGTTTGAAAGCAAGTAAAATAATTAGTAAGCGTTATGATATTCCTATATTGATTTTAACGGCATATAGCCAAAATGAGTTTATTCAACAAGCGAAGCAAGCAAATATTGTAGGATATATTGTCAAACCTATAGCAGAATCGCAATTGCTTCCTGCTGTAGAAATAGCATTGTCACAAGCGAAGCAACAATTTGAACTGAAACAAAAAGTAACGGCATCTTATGAGGCGATAGAACAGCGCAAATGCATAGAAAAAGCAAAGGGTTTAATTATGGAACGGCAAAACATTAGCGAAGACAAGGCTTATCAAAAGCTGAGGAAATTGAGTATGAATCATCATACTGGTATTGAACAAATTGCATTAAAAGTAATTAAGCAATTTGGTTAGATGTAGTACTAGAAACAAGTGAATATATTAGAAGCAAAGATGCTTATTTGTAATTTCAAATGGGCATCTTTTTGTATTTTTTGAAGAAACAAAAGGGGGAGAAAATGATGGAACATATTGGGACAATTATTATTTATATCATTATGGTATGTGCAGTAATTGGAGCTTTTGGAGCTATTAGAAATCCAGAAATGGGTGTCGGTAAAGAGTTTATGGAAGGGATTTATACGATAGGACCTATCTTTGCTAATTCAGCAGGGATCATGGCATCTATTCCGTTTATATCAAAATTTATAGAACAAGTTTGTGGACCATTTTTTGAAAAAATAGGTGCTGATCCAGCTATTGCTGCAACTTCGATTTTAGCAACAGATATGGGCGGTTATCAGTTAGCAGAAGTGTTGAAACAGAGTTATGAAGGTTGGATTATGGCAATGGTTGTCGGTTTTATGGCCGGTGCTACAATTGTTTTTACTATTCCATTAGGATTACCGATGTTAGATAAACGAGATCATAAATATATGGCGCTTGGTATTTTATCTGGCTTGCTGGCTATACCATTTGGTGTTTTTATTTCAACGATGATTATTTTAATGAGTCATATGAAAATTAGAACTGTTATCGATACGGCGAGTGCTGCATCACATGTTTTCTCGATTAGTATTTCCACTGTTTTTACGAATTTGTTACCATTAATTATCTTTGTGATAGTTACTGCAATTGGCTTATACTTCTTTTCTGATATTATGATTAAATTATTTATTATTTTTGGGAAGATTTTAGATATTTGTATTAAACTAGTCTTTGTTTTTTCAGTAGTAGAAATATTTACAGGGTTCTTTACTAATGTTTTTGGTGTATGGGGATTTGATCCTATCATGGCTGATAAAGAAGACAATTTTAGGGCACTAGAAAATGCTGGGAATATAGCAATTATGTTATCTGGAGCGTTCCCAATGGTATATTTAATTCGAAAGTATTTCTCTACACCTTTAACAAAAGTAGGACAACGAGTTGGTTTAAGTGAAGTTGGAAGTGCAGGTATTATAGCTACTGTAGCGAACATTTTAGCGATGTTTAAATTAGTGCGAGATATGCCACCTAAAGACAAGGTAATTAATATAGCTTTTGGTGTCTGTGCAGCATTTTTATTAGGAGATCATTTATCATATACGGCGAATTTTCAACCTACTTTAATACCAGCAGTAATGATTGGTAAGTTAAGTGCAGGTATCTTAGCGGTTCTTTTCGCATATATCTTATGTATTCCAAAGGCTAAAAAACTAGAAGAAATTGATCGTCACTCAGGAATTATTAAGCCAAACGAATATATAGACAAATAACTTATAAATATGTGGTTAATTCGATGATTTCATGTGCACACAATAAGCTGAAGATTTAAAATACACATTAAAAAGCCCAACTGACATTACATCAGTTGGGCTTTTTGAGTAGTGTTAAAAGTAGTTTGCTGTAATACCACCATCAACATTAATATTAGCACCGTTTGTCCAATCAGACTCATCGGAGGCTAAATATAATGCACAGTTTACAATGTCTTCAGGTTTACCAAAACGTCCAGAAGGTTGTCTACCTAAGCGGACATTTTTAGCATCTTCATCTGATACTAACCACTCCATTAGTAGAGGAGTTTCAATTGGACCTGGACTAATCGCATTGGTACGAATGCCTTTAGGTCTAAATTGAATAGCTAGTGATTTTGTCAAAGATACTACAGCACCTTTTGAAGCGGTGTAAGCATCCTGAGGAACAGAACAACCCATTTCAGCTACAAAGGAGGCAATGTTTATAATTGAACCAGCTTGATTTTTTTCCATTTCTGGAATGACGTATTTAGTCATAAAGAAGATACCTTTGACGTTGATGTTCATGACTAAATCCCAAACTTCTTCACTAGTATTGACGACAGAATTATCTGCTTCTGGCATAACTCCAGCATTATTATATAAGACATCTATTTTACCGAATTGTTCTACGGTTGCTGCTACTGCGTTTTTGACGTCTTGTTCATTGGCAATGTCTACTTTAAAAAATGCTGCTTCGCCACCATTTTGTTGAATAGTCGCGACTGTATTTTGACCTGCATCAACATCGCGTTCAAATACGGCAATTTTTCCACCTTGTTCTGCAAATTTCTCGGCAGCTACTTTACCCATACCGCCACCAGCACCTGTAATAATACATACTTTGTTGTTTAATCTCATAGTAAACCCTCCTAAATAGTGTGTGAATTAGCTTTGTTCGAAATAGCGTGAACGTTCCCAAGTAGTGACAAATGAATCATAGTCATTTTGTTCAGATTGTGCTGCATGTAAGTAGTGTTGTGCGACATCTTCTCCTAGCACTTCTTTGACAACGTCACTATTTTTCCATTGTAAAATGGCTTCATGTAAAGAAGATGGAATGCGATCTACACTATCTTGCTCATAGGCATTACCTTTTAATTCAGCAGGTAACGGAATTTTATGTTCGATACCATATAAACCTGCACCGATAAGTGCCGAATAAGCGAGGTAAGGATTCATATCAGCACCAGAGATTCGTGATTCAAATCTAAGAGCGTTACCATGACCTACAACTCTATAACCAGCAGAGCGATTATCGCGACTCCAAGCTATACTTACAGGAGCCCAAGAGTTAGGAGCAAAGCGTTTATATGAATTTACATAAGGCGCATACATTAAAGCAAAATCCTTAGTGTATTTAATAATACCTGCCAAGAAATGTTGCATTGTGTCAGACATTGGATTTTCTGCATTATCTCCTGCATAAAACGCATTCGATTGTGTTCCTTTTTCCATCATACTTAAATGGATATGACCACTTGAACCTGTCCACTCTGCATAAGGTTTAGCCATGAATGTCACAGCTTTATCATTTTGAATACAAATTTCTTTCATGCCATGTTTGAACATTAAATGTTGATCTGCAGCTTTTAACGCATGGGCATATTTTAAGTTTATTTCGTGTTGCCCTTTATATGCTTCACCTTTTGAAGATTCAATAACAATTCCCATATGATGCATTTGACTTCTGATTTCTTGATAAATGGGCTCGTTTTTTGTGCCTTGTAATAAATTGTAGTCTTCATTTAAATGACCAGCAGCCTCAATATGTTCATAGCCGTTTTTATCAATATTCTCGAATGAATCGTTGAATAAATAAAACTCTAATTCACTGGCTAAATGAGGTGATAAACCATAGTTTTCAGCTTTTTTAATTTGTTCTTTTAAAATTGTACGAGGTGCAATAGCAATAGATTCACTACCATCTACAGTGTAGACATCGCAAAAAACCATAGCTGTTTTCTCAAACCAAGGGACAATTTTTAATGTATCCCAGTCAGGAGATGCTAAATAGTCACCATAACCTTTGTCCCAATTCATATATTCAAAACCATCATTAGTATCCATTTCAAAATTAGTGCCTAATAGGTAATTACAAAAATGAGTACCTTCATCAATATCGTTTTCTAAGATGAAATCACCTGTAATTCGTTTCCCCATTAAGCGACCTTGCATATCGCAAAAACCTAATACGAGAGTATCTATTTTGTCTTGCTTGATTAATTCGAGCAATTCATCCTTGCTAATATCACCTGTTTTTATGTTTGGATTAATTTCTTTAAACATAACTTCCAACCCCTTTATAATGATTTATTCATGTAATGAAAGCGAAATGTATTTTAATTCTAAGAAACCATCTAATCCATGATGACCACCTTCGCGGCCCATACCACTTTCTTTAATACCGCCAAAGGGTGCTTGTGGAACACTAAGTTGAGTGCCGTTAACACCGATCATGCCAAATTCTAATTGTTCACTTATTTTGTATACAGTATTAATGTTATTAGTGAAAAAATAAGCGGCTAAGCCATATGGTGAAGCATTTGCAATCTTTATAGCTTCTTCGACTGACTCAAATTCGATGATAGGTGCGACAGGTCCGAATATTTCTTCTTGAGCAATATTCATATCAGCAGTGACATTGGTTACTACAGTAGGTTCATAGAATAAGCCAAAATCAGATAATGCTAATTTTTGACCTCCAGTAGCTACTGTTGCACCATTTGACTGAGCATCAGCTACAAGTGTTGATACTTTGTCAATCGCACCATGATTAATGAGTGGTCCAACTTGAGCATTTTTATCAGTGGCTGGACCCACTTTTAATTTTTTAACGCGTTCAATGACTTTGTTAGTAAAAGCAGTCGTAATATCTTTATGCACAAGTACAGTATTAATGCCATTACACATTTGACCTGTATTTTCGAACTTATTTTCTACTACAGCATTGGCAGCTTGGTCCAAATCAGCATCTGGTAATACGATTGTTGGTGCATTACCACCCAATTCTAATGAGATACGTGTGATATTATCAGCAGCTTTTTTCATAAGTGATTTACCAATTGCTGTTGATCCAGTGAACGAAATTTTGCGAACTCGTGCGTCATCGAATAAAGTATCAGATATCAACGATGCGCTACCAGTAATGATATTAGCCACGCCAGCATCAATATCTGTAGCTAATAATTCATCAAATATCGCAATCGCAATACGTGGTGTTTCACTTGAAGGCTTAACGATAACTGTACAGCCTGCTGCTAACGCCGGTGCAACTTTACGCGCAATCATAGCACCAGGGAAGTTCCACGGTGTAATTAAACCACATACACCTACTGGTTGTTTAATTACAGATATACGTTGTTGTGGCGATGACGGAGGGATAATTTCTCCATAAATACGCTTGCCTTCTTCGGCATACCATTTAATGAATTTCGCACATACACCAATCTCACCATAAGCTTCAGCATAAGGCTTGCCTTGTTCTTCACTCATTATAGTGGCTAATTCTTCTTGTTTCGCTAATAAATTGTGTGCCCATTGTTCTAAAACAGCACCTCGATATTCAGCAGTATAGTTGGACCAAGTATTGAAAGCTTGATGTGCAGCATTAATACTTTGTTTTACTGCTTCAGCATCGACCTTTGGTACTTCACCAATAGTTTCACCATTGGCTGGATTGACCACTTGTAATGAGTTTGTTGTAGTGAATTGTTGACCATTTATCCAATTATGATTTAACTTATCGCTCATAAAACGACCCCCTTTGTAATAAAAAAAGGCGCTTAAATGACCATCCGCATGGATTAAGTCAAATAAGCGCCATTGCTTAACTTTATATACTTATAAGCACTGTGAAAAAATAAGTTTTCTTCAAGTTGCTTAAATAGTACTAAATTTACTGAACCTTGTCAATATTCAGACAATATCGTATACTTTTGCTCAATTAAGAAAATATGGAGGGGTTAAATTGGACAAGACGATTAAATTATTACAAGAATTAATTACGTATGATAGTTCTCACAAGACAGTAGCGAATGACACGATAGAATATTGTAAAACGTGGTTAGAGCAAGAAAATCTTGCACCACAAATTATTTCAAATAATGGATTTAAAATGTTGCTATGTGAAGTAGGACAAGGAGAGCAAACGTTAATTCTAAATGGTCATGTAGACGTAGTTAGTGGTAAAGATAGTCAATTTAACCCTGAAATAAAAGATAATAGAATCTATGGTAGAGGGAGCGCAGATATGAAGGCTGGTGTCGCAGCAATGATGGGAGCACTTGTTGAGTTAAATGACGCGCGATTAACGAATGTGAAAGTGCAGTTGCATTTAATGACAGACGAAGAAATAGGTGGTGTAAATTGTGCTGACTATTTAACTACTGCTGGTCACTTGGGTGACTTTGTTATATGCGCAGAACCTACACAGCTAGGTATAGGTATTCAAGCTAAAGGCATTTTACAATTTGATTTAACGATAACTGGTGTTGCGGCTCATAGTAGTCGTCCATGGGAGGGAACAAATGCGATAGCTAAAAGTATGGCTATTTATGAACAAATTCTGGATCTGCCATTTGCACAAGAGCAATCGGATTTTTATGATGGACCATCGATAAATTTAGCTAAAATTAGTGGTGGTGATGTTTATAATAAAGTGCCTGATACGTGTAAATTATCGTTTGATATTCGTTATTTGCCAACACAAAATAGGGCTGCAATTATTGAGCAAATTAAAGGTCTAACGGATAGCCAATTAGACATTCATTTAGAGGGCCCTCCTGTGCTCACTAACAAAGACAATCCCTATATACAAAAGTTAATCAAGACAATTAAAACACATACTCTTGAGGATAGTGTGGCCGTCTTTGGGCAACATGGTTTTGCAGATACACGCTATTATGCTAGATATAATGTTCCGGCGATTGAGTTTGGACCTGCCGGAGCACATTGGCACGGTGATGATGAATATGCTGAACTTGCATCTATTGAAAAATATCAAGCAATGTTAGTATCATTCGCACAACAACTTTAATCATAAGACTGTCGGTAGTCTAAAAATAAGGAAATGATATATCGAAACTGATTGTAACCAGCAATGTTTACAATCAGTTTTGTTGTTATAGCATCATTTATCGAAGATCAACAGATAAATCAAACCTTAATGTTAATTAAACAAGTGTATATTTTAGTGATGAAATTGAACATAAGTAAGTCATGCCAGCCTCTTGCCGTATAGCTAATAGTTGACTGAACTATGCTTCAACTGAAGCTTTTCCAATTTTAGTCAGCATTGGCAGGTGAGACGACGAAAATTTTTAATAAAATTAGATTTCTGTTCCATTCATATGTGATGAAAATAAAAATAAAAATTTTTTTAATACCAAAAATGACGATTCTAGTAAATGGAATCGCTTTCTACATGTTTTTCGGTTTAAATATTGCATTGACATGTAAATATACATCGGGTATGGTAATTAGCATAATTATTATTTTCTAAAAATTCTAAATTAAGAAATATTTTAGTTTGATAGAAAATACCCAAAAAGAAAAGGGGGCCTATATAATATATGACAGAAGCAAAGGTTACCTACGATACGTTTACGAACAATCTGTTTCAAGATTTAGATATCACAAATAGTACTAAAGGAGCCTATGATATTTTGAAGTTGGCTTATGACAGCTATGGTGATGAAATTGTCTATTCATGCAGTTTTGGTGCAGAAGGAATGATTTTGATAGATTTGATATCACAAGTGAAAGCCGATGCCAAGATTGTCTTTTTAGATACAGACTTACATTTTCAAGAAACGTACGATTTAATAGACCGTGTCAAAGAACGCTATCCTAAGTTGCAAATTGAACTGAAGAAGCCAGACTTAACATTGGATGAACAATCTGAACAGTATGGCACAGCATTATGGAAAAAAGACCCAAACCAATGTTGTTATATTAGAAAGATTAAACCTTTAGAAGAGGTGCTTGCAGGTGCTACGGCGTGGGTTTCTGGTTTGAGACGAGAACAATCACCAAGTCGTCAACACACGAATTTTATTAATAAAGATGAGCGCTTCAAATCGGTTAAGGTTTGCCCATTAATACATTGGACGTGGGATGATGTGTGGGAATATATTGAAACACATGATTTAACTTACAATGAATTGCACGATTTTCAATATCCGAGTATCGGCTGTATACCTTGTACTTCAAGAGTAGCAGCAGATGGAGATTCTAGAGCAGGTCGTTGGTCAGGATTTGGTAAGACAGAATGTGGACTACACACGGTAGATCCTAAAAATTAACTATACGCTATTAAAGATAGCCTATTTTTTTACAACTAATTCATAGTATTCTAATTGGAATTATAGGTTAGGTGCAATATAGTTGCTTGCCACAAAGTGACGCACGAGTATTACACCTCGTTGTGAATGTAGTTTAGTGGTTTGTTATAACTATATACCTGACTATTCTGATTAGTTTAATAAAAATAAAAATATGAGGTGACATCCCTTGCAATTAAGTGTAACGAACAGTCCATTTAGTGAAGAAGAGGCAACACAAATAAATCAATTATTGAGTACATTAACACCAGAACAACAAGTATGGTTAAGTGGCTATTTAACTGCTAATCAACAACTAGGTACGGCAGTAGTCGCACCTGAAGCAGCTACAGCAAATGCAACAACTGCTTCAACATCAATTGGAACAAATGATACTCACGAAATAACAAAACCACGAGCAATCACTGTTTTGTATGGCTCGGAAACTGGTAATGCACAAAGCTTAGCAGAAGTTTTAGATGCTCGTTTAACTGAAAATGGTTATACCGTAACGTTGTCGTCGATGGATGCTTTTAAAACAAAAGATCTGAAAAAGGTAGAGGATTTATTTATTGTATCTGCAACACATGGTGAAGGTGATCCACCAGACAATGCTATTACTTTCCATGAATTTATACATAGTAGAAAAGCACCAAAACTGTCAGGCGTACGCTATTCAGTACTATCTTTAGGTGATGAATCATATGAATTTTTCTGTCAAACAGGAAAAGATTTTGATGCCAGACTCAAAGAACTAGGCGGAGAAAGCCTTGTGGAGCGTGTAGATTGTGATTTAGATTATGATGAACCTGCAGATAAATGGATGAATGATATTTTACATGCATTGAGTGGCCCTCAAGATAACCGTGACGTTGTTTCAGAAAGTCATACATCAGTACAGTCAGCGAAAGAGAAAAAATATTCTAAGTCTAATCCTTATGAAGCAGAAGTCTTAGAAAATATTAATTTAAATGGACGAGGTTCTAATAAAGAAGTTAGACACGTGGAGTTGTTATTAGATAATTACGGTGAAGGTTTCGAACCAGGAGATTGTCTAGCAATCTTACCGGAAAATGATCCAGAAATCGTGACGCAATTAATAGAAGTATTGAATTTTGACGCTCAAGCAGTAGTAACTGTTGATACTAACGGTACAGAAGTAACCTTAGAAGACGCTTTGACATCACATGTTGAAATAACAAAATTAACTAAACCCTTAATTCAAAAATTAGCCGAATTAGTAGATGATAGTACGTTATCAACGAAATTAGCTGAAGATGGGTGGGTCCAAAACTATATTGAAGGACGCGATTTAGTCGATTTCTTTACGGACTTTGCAGTCACACAATTACAACCGCAAGCATTAGTAGATGTGCTTCGAAAATTACCAGCACGTGAATATTCTATTGCTAGTAGTTATAAAGCAAATCCTGATGAAGTACATTTAACAGTCTGTGCGGTGAGATATGAAGCACATAACAGAGAACGCAAAGGTGTATGTTCCATCCAATTTGCTGAACGTGTACAACCTGGCGATACAGTGAAAATGTATTTGAAAAAAAATCCAAACTTTAAATTCCCGTTTGATGAAGATAAAAAAGTCATCATGATTGGACCTGGTACAGGTGTTGCACCATTTAGAAGCTACTTAGAAGAACGTGAAGAATTAGATCTAAAAGGTAATACTTGGTTGTTCTTTGGTGAACAGCACTTTACTACAGATTTCTTATATCAAACAGATTGGCAAGGTTGGTTAGATGAAGGTTATTTAAGCAAAATTGACCTCGCATTTTCAAGAGATACTGATGAAAAAGTATATGTGCAACATCGTATCGAGGAAAATAGTGCAACATTTTATCAATGGTTGGAAGAAGGCGCAGCTATTTACGTTTGTGGTGATGAAAAGTATATGGCTAAAGACGTGCATGAAGCAATACGCCGTGTCGTAGAAAAAGAAGGCCATTTAAGTGAAGCAGATGCGGAAACGTATTTAACGCAATTAAAAACAGAAAAACGATATCAACGAGATGTATATTAAATAGGGAAGGAATGATAGCGTGACTAATTTCAATTCAGAGTTATCAGAGAAACTAGATGAAATGGAACGCATAAAAGTAGAAAGTAATTATTTACGTGGAACAATTGCTGAAGGATTAGTAGACCCTGTAACAGGTGCAATTGCAGAAGAAGACACTAAACTACTTAAGTTCCATGGTAGTTACATGCAAGATGATAGAGATTTAAGAGATGAGCGACGTAAACAAAAATTAGAGCCGGCATTTAGTTTTATGATTCGAGTACGTGTACCGGGAGGCACTGCTTCAGCAGATCAGTGGATCGCAATGGATGACATTGCAGATGCTTATGCCAATGGCACAATCAAACTAACAACACGCCAAGCGTTTCAATTTCACGGTATATTAAAGCGCGACTTAAAATTTTCTATGCAAAGCATAAATTCAGCGTTAATGGATTCTTTGGCTGCCTGCGGTGACGTGAATCGTAACGTTATGTGTAATCCGAATCCTTATCAATCTGGGGTGCATAGCGAAGTCAATGATATTGCCAATGACATTAGTAATCAGTTGTCGCCACAAACTGGTGCATATCATGAAATTTGGCTAGATGGCGAAAAAGTGTTAAGCACGAGCGAAGAGGTTGAACCGATGTATGGTAAAACGTATTTACCACGTAAATTCAAGATTGGTATTTCAGTGCCACCTTCCAATGACGTTGATGTGTACTCACAAGATATTGGATTAATTGCTATTACAGATAATGATGATAACTTAACTGGTTTTAATGTAACAGTTGGTGGAGGTATGGGTATGAAACATGGCGAACCTAGTACCTATCCACAACTAGGAAAGTTAATAGGCTATTTTGATAAAGCACAAGCAGTAGAGGTCGCGGAAACAATACTTACAATTCAACGTGACTATGGTAATAGATCTAATCGTGCCAATGCTAGATTTAAATATACAGTAGATCGCTTAGGCGTCGATTGGATTCTTAAAGAATTAAATAAACGTTTAGGTTGGGATTTGGAATCACCACGAGAGTTTCATTTTGATCATAATGGCGATCGTTACGGTTGGACAGAAGGTAGTGGCAAATGGCATTTCACATTGTTTGTGCAAAATGGCCGCGTCAAAGATACTACAGATTACAAATTAAAAACTGCATTGCGTAAAATTGCAGAAATTCATACAGGTGATTTCCGCTTATCACCGAACCAAAACTTAATTATTGCGAATGTCAGTGCTGAAGAAAAAGAAAATATTCAACAAATTATTGATGAGTACGGTATTACAGACGGTGAAAATTATACAGGTTTGCGTCGTAATTCCATGGCATGTGTCGCTTTCCCAACATGTGGATTGGCGATGGCTGAATCTGAACGTTATTTACCTTCATTATTGAATAAAATAGAGGAATTATTGGATGAAGCGGGCGTGAAAGAAGAAGAAATTACAATTCGTATGACAGGTTGTCCAAACGGTTGTGCAAGACCAGCATTAGCAGAAATCGCCTTTATCGGTAAAGCGCCAGGTAAATACAATTTATATCTTGGAGGTGGCTTTACGGGCGATCGTTTAAACAAATTATTTAAAGAAAATATTGGTGAAGACGAGATATTAGAAACATTGAAACCAATATTTATACATTATGGTAAAGAACGCGAAGAAGGCGAACGTTTTGGAGATTTTGTTATCCGTGCAGGTTATGTAGAAGCTGTAACAGATGGACAAAAATTCCATAGTTAATATATATCAAAAATGAGGTGGCAGAATGGGCAAGGTATATTTAGTTGGAGCAGGACCTGGAGACCCAGATTTAATAACGGTCAAAGGGGCAAAAGCAATAGAACAAGCAGATGTGATTTTATATGATCGACTCGTCAATAAGGCGTTACTAGATTATGCAGCTGATGGTGCGAGGTTTGTATATTGTGGAAAGCATCCTAATCATCATTCGATGCCTCAAGAAGATATTAATGCCTTACTTGTTGCTTTAGCGCAAAAAGGTAATACAGTCACTAGATTAAAAGGTGGAGATCCTTTCATCTTTGGTCGAGGTGGTGAAGAAGCAGAAGCACTTGCAGCAGAAGGATTAGCATTTGAAGTAGTACCAGGTATTACTTCAGGTGTGGCTGCACCTGCTTATGCTGGTATTCCTGTAACACATCGTGATTATAGTTCTTCTGTGGCTTTTGTCACTGCAGTTACAAAAGATGATGTAGACAATGATGAATATTGGCATAGTTTAGCACGTGGACCAGAAACGTTGTGCATTTATATGGGAGTGAAAAAATTACCAGAAATTAGTCAGCGTTTAATTAATCACGGTAGATCGAAAGAAACACCAGTTGCGTTAGTACATTATGGTACGACAGAACAACAACAAACTGTGACTGGAACACTAGACGATATCGTGGAACGTGCGAAAGCAATTAAAAATCCGGCGATGATTATTGTAGGTGAAGTTGTTAACTTACGAGACAAAATTAGTTGGTTTGAGCAAGAGCAAACACCTGCACAATTATTAGCTGCAACAAACCAATAAGCATTGGAGGTAGAGACCCATGCAAGGTGTGTTATATGTAAGCCATGGTAGTAGAGTGCCTGAAGCTACTCAAGAAGCCATAGAATTTATTACAGATGTTCAACAACAAGTTGATATATCACTACAGACAATATGCTTTTTAGAGTTAGCAGAACCTACGATTGCGGAAGGCGTGGAAACACTTGTCAAACAAGGTGCCACAACAATTGCAGTAATACCAGTATTGTTACTAAGTGCAGGGCATTATTTTAAAGATATACCTCAAGCAATAACTACAATACAACAACAATATCCGCATGTTTCATTTACATACGGTCAACCTTTAGGTGTTCAAAGTAGATTAACACAAATATTACAGACGCGTATTAATGAAACAGCAATACCTATCAACGAAGATGCGCAAATTCTAGTAGTGGGTAGGGGAAGTTACAATCCTCAAACGCAAGTTGATATTACTGCCATTGCACAAGAATTACAAACACTGTTGCCCGTAAATGATATTGAAGTATGTTATTTAGCAGCATGTAAGCCGTCGTTTGAAGATGCATTATCATCAGCATTAGAGTCAGAATATTCACAAATTTTTGTGGTGCCCTATATTTGGTTTACTGGTATTTTAGAACGTCACATAGCACAAACAGTTGACACTACAAAGAGCTCGAGTGACATCGTATTATGTGATCACTTAGGGCATCATCCAGCAATTAAAGAAGCATTGAAAGATAGAGTACTAGAAGCAGTAACGCAAGTGTAAGTTAGGAGTGAGGCTATGGCACATATGCCGATATTATTAGATTTAACAAATAAATCAATAGTCATAATTGGTGGAGGTGCTATTGCCGAACGCAGAGTTAACAAGTTGATGCAGTTTGATGCATATATCACGGTAATGAGTCCAACACTAACTGCGAAACTACAAAAGTTGTATGAACAACAGCAAATTCAATGGCTAGCACAAGACTATAGTATACATCAATTGCCACCTGCTGCATTAGTTGTCGTAGCAACTAATAATAAAGCAGTAAATCGTATGGTTAAGCAAGAATTACCACAACAGACGTTGTTAAACATGGCCAGTGATAGCGAGCAAGGTGATGTAGTATTTCCTGGGATATTAAAGCGAGGTAAATTATCGATTAGTGTCTCGACTTCGGGTGCTAGCCCCAAATTAACTACTGCTATCTTAGCAGAATTACAACAACAATTTCCGCCAGATTATGAACAGTATGTAGACTTTTTATATACCTGTCGGCAACAAATAAAGCAATCAAATATCTCACATGCGGAACAGCAAAAGTTATTAGCCACAGTACTAGATGACAAGTATCAATATAAGCAATTTCAACAACAACTGCTGTCCTGGCTAGCTGAAAACATATAACACGAAAGGAAGGTATTGCTTTTGAAAAAACTACTAATATTTGCACTTGCAGGTTTTTTTGCACAAATGATTGATGGTTCATTAGGTATGGGATTTGGGGCAACATCTTCCTCAATTTTATTAGCAGCAGGTGCTGCACCAGCAATTGTTTCAGCAACAATTCACTTTTCTGAAATTGCTACTACGGCGGCTTCAGGCGTGTCACATTATAAATTTAAAAATGTTGATAAGCGCATGGCTATTAAACTAGCAATACCTGGTGCAATTGCTGCATTTATTGGCTCAGCAGTGTTAAGTAATATACACAGTGATTTAATCAAACCATTTATTTCACTATTTTTACTGACGATGGGGCTATTTATTATTTATCAATTTGTCTTTAAAAAACAACATCAACAACAACTTAAAGAAGGAAAGTTTTCTAAATGGCAAATCATACCACAAGGTATTGTAGCAGGATTTTTAGACACGATAGGTGGCGGTGGCTGGGGACCCGTTAATACTCCATTATTATTATCACGAAATAAGATCGAGCCTCGATATGTTATAGGCACCGTATCTGCTAGTGAATTTTTCATCACATTATCTGCTTCTCTTGGCTTTATTATTTTTCTAGGGTGGGAACAAATTAGCTTGGGCTTAGTCGTTGCCTTAGCAATTGGTGGTGCAATTGCAGCCCCATTTGCAGCATGGATTGTGAAAGTAATGCCTGTGTATATATTAGCAGTATGTGTCGGAGGTATTATTATTTTCACTAATATTAGTACTTTCTTAGGTACTTTTGTAGATAATGCGACAGTTGTTATCAGTGTCAAAATAGCAGTAGTCATCCTGTGGTTTATTTTATTAATTTATACATTATATCAAAATAAACAATTACCATCTGTCATTACGAAAAAACAAACGAACAACTAACATAAATGAAATAAATATAAGGAGCTGAATAAAATGACTTTATCAACAGAACTTTTGGAAAATACTATTAAACCACACGGTGGCGAATTGGTTAATAGACAAGCAGTAGGTGAACAGCGTGAACAACTTATTGAAGTGGCACCACAATTAGCGTCATTAACATTAAACCCTTGGAGTTTATCAGATTTAGAATTAATTGCGATTGGTGGTTTTAGCCCATTGACTGGATTTATGGGGGAAAAAGATTACCATAGTGTTGTAGAAAATTTACATTTAAGTAATGGTTTAGTATGGAGTATCCCTATTACTTTACCTGTTACTGAAGCACAAGCAGATGAGCTATCTATCGGAGATAAAGTAGCATTATACGGAGAAGATAAGCAATTGTATGGTGTGCTCACATTAGAAGAAAAATTCACCTATGACAAAGAAAATGAAGCACAAAAAGTTTATGGCACAACAGAAACAGCTCATCCAGGTGTCCAAAAAGTTTATGAAAAAGGGAACGTATACTTAGCTGGCCCGATAGAGTTAGTAAACCGACCGAAACATGATGAATTTGATGAATTCCATCTAGACCCAAGCGAAACACGTCAATTATTTTATGATTTAGGTTGGAAGACTGTAGTAGGTTTCCAAACTCGTAACCCTGTGCATCGCGCACATGAATATATTCAAAAAATTGCATTAGAATCTGTAGATGGGTTGTTACTTAATCCATTAGTTGGTGAAACTAAATCTGATGATATTCCAGCAGACGTTCGCATGGAAAGTTACCAAGTAATTTTGAAACATTATTACCCTGAAGAACGCAACAGATTAGTTATTTATCCGGCTGCTATGAGATATGCAGGACCAAGAGAAGCAATACTGCATGCAACAGTGCGTAAAAACTATGGATGTACACACTTTATTGTCGGACGTGACCATGCAGGTGTCGGTGATTATTATGGTACGTATGAAGCGCAAGAATTAATTAGTGAATACGAAACTGAGCTAGGTATTCAAATATTCAAATTTGAACATGCTTTTTATTGCACAAAGTGTGACAACATGGCGACAGCAAAAACTTGCCCACATGACAAGACAGCACATGTACATTTAAGTGGTACGAAAGTACGTGAAAAATTACGTAATGGCGAACAGTTACCAAAAGAATTCTCACGTCCAGAAGTAGCAGAGGTATTAATCAAAGGTTTACAAGTTACAGAAGCTTAAAAAGGAGACAGAAACATGACGACATCAACAAATATTACATGGCACGATTCAGAAGTTACTAAAGCACAGCGCCAGCAACGCAATCGCCATAAAAGTGCAGTGATTTGGTTTACTGGATTATCAGGTTCTGGTAAGTCTACAGTATCAGTAGCATTAGAAAAAGCACTTTTCGAACAACAAGTACAAACTTATCGACTTGATGGTGACAATATTCGACATGGTTTAAATAACAACTTAGGGTTCAGTCCAGAGGATCGTACTGAAAATATTCGTCGTATCGGTGAAGTAGGTAAACTTATGGTCGACGCTGGCGTATTAACGACAACAGCATTTATTTCTCCTTATGCAGCGGATCGTAATGTAGTACGTGACACTTTAGCGCAAGGTGAGTTCATAGAAGTCTATACAAAATGTAGTTTAGAAGGTTGTGAATCTCGAGACCCTAAAGGTTTATATAAAAAAGCACGTGCAGGAGAAATCCAAGGCTTTACTGGTATCAATGCACCATATGAAGCACCAACAAATCCAGAAATTGAAATTGATACAGAAGCCTTATCTGTAGATGAAGCGGTTGCTAAAATAGTAGCTTATTTAACAAAACATCAATACATTTAAAATAGTAGCAAGACAAATAGGAGACTGGGACAGCGTTGATTCATCCTAGTCTCTTTTCATATTCTCAGTAGATGACTGAACTGAAAATGCGCTGCAAATTAAGCTTTTTCAATTTTAGTCATCTTTGTCGGAGTGGTCGACGAAATCTTTGTAATAAAATTAGATTTCTGCCCCACTCCTATTTTTATGTATTTTGGTAGCTATAGGGCATTGATGTTCGCACCATGAAGTATAGATACTTGTAAAATTTATTTTATAGTAAATTTATATGGTGGTTATTTTGAATGTTTGCTTAATAATGAGTTAAATAATAAAATTATATAAGTGGGATAGATGAAAAACATATGTGTAGAGTGAAAATAACACATATGCTAATAAAAAGTATGGTAATAGTAACAATATAATAAGCGGGCGATATTCAAGGGACTAATAGTAGTTAAATTGTAACAGATAGATTAATCATACGAGAGGTGATGTTCCTTTGCATATCAATGATCAAAACAGTCCATTAACAGAAACCGAAGCGCAACAACTTACTGAAATAATAGCAAAATTAACTCCTGAACAGCGCGCATGGGTTGGACAATATTTAGTAGAAAATAGTAATAATACAACGATTCCAAGTAGTAACGAAGCTACAGAATCTTCACATATAACGAATAGTCCAGATGAAGCAGATAAACCGCGTAGTATTACTATATTATATGGTACTGAAACGGGTAATGCACAAACTGTGGCCGAGACATTAAATGAAAGATTAGTGGAAAATGGTTTTACAGTGACTATATCGGAAATGGACGATTACAAGTTTGATACGTTAGCACAATCCGAAGACTTGTTCTTGATTTCGTCAACTCATGGTGAAGGGGAACCACCAATAAGTGCGATTTCATTTTATGAATTTTTATATAGTGAACAAGCTCCAAATTTGGCAGACGTACGTTATTCAGTTTTAGCACTTGGCGATGAGTCATTTGAATTCTTTTGCCAAGCAGGTAAAGATTTCGATGAGCGTGTTGCTGAATTAGGTGCGACTCGCCTTGTTGAACGTGTGGATTGCGACTTTGACTATGAAGAATCTGCCGAATCATGGATGCAACAAGTATTGTCTGCAGTAGGTGACCAAGACGACAATCGCGTTGCTGCTACAGACAGTACAGAATCTGTACTGTCTATGAAAGAGCGTAAATATTCAAAATCCAATCCATACTATGCAGAAGTGTTAGAGAACATCAACTTAAATGGTGAAGGTTCGAATAAAGAAGTTAGACACATCGAATTATTGTTAGATAATTATGGAGAAGGATTTGAACCTGGCGATAGTTTAGATATCTTTCCAGCAAATGATGACCAACTTGTCATGCAACTCATTGCTATGTTGGGTTGGGATCCATATGAAGATATCATTTTAGATAATGGGGATGCAGTATCTGTAGTAGATGCGTTGACACACCATTTTGAAATCACTAAATTAACGCCAACATTACTGAAAAACATGGCAGTTTTAATAAATGATGATGAGTTGAATAACTTAGTTTTAAATGATACATGGGTTAAAGATTATATTTATGGTAGAGATCTTATCGACTTATTTAGTGAATATTATCCACCAGCTGTTAGCCCTGATATTGTAATAGAAAATTTACGGAAATTGCCACCACGTACTTATTCTATAGCAAGCAGTTATAAAGCAAATCCTAATGAAGTGCATATTACCGTAAAAGCTGTAAGATATGAATCTTACGGTCGTGCACGAAATGGTGTATGTTCTACGCAATTAGCAGATCGTGTGAAACCCGGTGAAAGCGTGAGAATGTGCTTGAAGAAAAATCCAAGTTTTAAATTCCCATTTGATGAAGATACAAAAGTTATTATGATTGGTCCTGGTACTGGAGTAGCACCATTCCGCAGTTTCTTAGAAGAACGAGAAGATTTGAATTTAAAAGGAAATACATGGTTATTCTTTGGAGATCAAAAACGTGCTACAGACTTTTTATATGAAGCTGATTGGCAAGCATGGTTAGCAAATGGTACGTTAGCGAAATTAGATTTAGCTTTTTCTAGAGACACTGCTTCAAAATTATATGTGCAAGATAAAATTAAAGAAAATAGTGAATTATTTTATCAATGGTTAGAATCAGGTGCAGCTATTTATATTTGTGGTGATGAAACGTATATGGCCAAAGCAGTTCATGAAGCAATAAGAGAAGTGATAGCAACTGAAAGTAAGTGCAATGAAGAAGAAGCAGAAGCGTATTTAACACAATTAAAAGTAGACAGACGCTATCAACGTGATGTGTACTAAAGTACTTAAGCCTCGAAATAGTCGATTTCGAGGCTTATTGTATAAGTTTTTTAAGTAAATAGTAGTCATATAGTTAGTAAACTATATAATTATTTACAAGTGTATTTTATACAGAAATTTGAGCGTTAACTGCATTGTTCATTATATTTCATCATGTTATTTCTAACGACGATCATAGCGACATTAATAAAACAGGCAAGTATGCCAATCAATATGACATAGTTAGAACCTAATGTAGCTATGAATAAACCAGCAATAAAAGTGCCAACAGTAGTACCTAAATTAACAGAAGATAAAAAAGATACCATTAGATAAATCTGGAGTCTCTGTTGCAAGTGTATAAGTTTTAAAGTTATCATTAAATGGACAATTGGAAGATAAGGAGGGTGTTACTACATGAAAAAGGTCTCTATCAAAGATGTAGCTAAAGAAGCAGGTGTATCTTTAACAACAGTATCGCAAGTATTAAACGACAAGCGTGATCGCTTTACTACTGATACTATCGAAAAAGTACTTGCTGCTAAACAAAAGCTAGGTTACTTGCCAAATAAAAATGCGCAACAATTAAGAGGCAGTAAAACTAAATTAATAGGTGTGTTATTACCGAATTTGGCTAACCCATTTTTCTCTACGATGATGCAATCGATGGATGCAAACAAAGAAGCTGATGTAGATTTGTTCTTTTTGACAGCGCCTGAAGAAGATATTGAAGCAGGTATCATGCATTTAGTAGAACGTGGGATGGATGGTTTGATTATTGCGCAAATGATTAAAAACCCTGAACGTTTAAATAATTATTTAACTACGCATAGAATACCATATGTAGTATTAGACCAAAGTGATGACCATGGCTTTACAGACATTGTACGTACGCATGAAACAGGTGGTGGAGAGTTAGCAGCACGTCATTTGATTGAGTTAGGTCATAAGCAGCTTACAATCGTCCAACCTGCTCATCTAACGAGTAATATGAACTTGCGTATGGAAGGCTTTAAACACTATTGCCAATCACATAATGTGGCAACACCTAAAGTGATTGAAAGCACTTTATCGAAAGCAGGAGGATATGCAGCCGTCGACGATATTATTGCATCACATTCTACGGCAGTGTTTGCAACGAATGATGAAATGGCTATTGGTATTATTAGAGGCTTGGCTGATAAAGGATGGCAAGTGCCTCAAGATGTATCGATTGTAGGCTTTGATGATATCGATATTGCTCAATACATGACACCTGCACTGACTACGGTTGCACAACCGATAGAAACAATCGGAGAAGTGGCTTTGCAATTAATTATGGACAAGTTAGACAGCACATTAACTCACCGTGACCAACAATCTATAGTCTTGCCGAGTGAACTTATAGTAAGAGCGACTACGGCACGTGCCAACTTGGATAACAGTTAAGATAAACACGTATTTATACATAATTAACGCTATTACAAATGAGGTTAAAGGAATTTACATAAAATGTGGTCGTAAATTGAATAATGTAATTGTGCAATAACCTAGTCGTCTATAACGACTAGGTTATTTTTATTACTACAAATTAAATGTTTTTGTGAGCAAAAAACAGTGCGCAAACATTTAGTTTAAGACCCTGTGTGACAACAAAAATAAGCACGATGTAACGTAAAGTCAACATGGTAAAATTGAAAAATATTAATGAAAGCGTATACAAAAAATAAAAATAGTGGTATTATAAATCTAGTAAAACGTTTTACTAAATCGTTTTACCTAATAATAAACACACATAATTTTAGATATAGAGGTGTCATATGGATATTATAGCGTTGTTAGTCGGATTAGGTCCGTTACTAGGTTGGGGGTTATTTCCAACGATTGCATCATTATATGGCGGGAAACCAGTAAACCAAATTTTTGGTGCAACTGTAGGAACATTGATTTTTGCAGCAGTTTTTGCATTAATTCAAGGAATGTCGCTGCCGACAGGAATGGATTTAGTATTTTCTTTAATTTCAGGTGCAGGTTGGGCATTTGGACAAATTATTACATTTAAAGCTTTTGCATTAATAGGATCATCAAAAGCAATGCCTATTACTACAGCTTTCCAATTATTGGGAGCTTCATTATGGGGCGTGTTTGCATTAGGCGACTGGCCTGGAGTAACGAATAAAATTATTGGTTTTACTGCATTGCTTGTTATTTTAATAGGTGCGCGAATGACAGTTTGGAAAGAAACACAAGAATCACAATATAGTAAGAATTTAAAACGTGCAGTTATTTTACTACTAATTGGTGAAATTGGTTATTGGGCATATTCTGCTGCGCCACAAGCAACAGATATTGGAGGTATGCAAGCCTTCTTACCACAAGCGATGGGAATGGTAATTGTAGCAGTAGTATACGCATTGATGAATTTAAAACACCAAAATGCATTTACAGAAAGTGTCAGTTGGAAGCAAATTATTTCTGGTTTCTTCTTCGCATTTGCTGCATTAACATATTTAATTTCTGCTCAACCAGATATGAATGGCTTAGCTACAGGATTTGTCTTGTCACAAACTTCTGTCGTATTAGCTACATTAACAGGTATTTATTTCTTAAAACAGAAGAAAACGCCAAAAGAGCTAGTAATTACTATTATAGGTTTAGTATTAATTTTAGCTGCAGCAACTGTTACGGTATTTATAAAATAGTATAATCTAAGGGAGAGAGTGTAATGAAAAAAAATCGAGTATTAAATAGTCATGTGTCACATGCAATAGCAACATTAGGTCATTTTGATTTAATTACAATAAATGATGCGGGCATGCCGATTCCGAATGATGATCGTCGTATCGATTTAGCGATAGAAAAAGAATTACCGACATTTATTGCTATGTTGAGTAATGTGTTAAGTGAAGTTAAAGTACAAAAGGTTTATTTGGCCGAAGAAATTAAAACAGCGAATCCAGATCAATTAGTAGCAATAAAAGAGTTGTTAGACGAAGATGTAACAATTGAATTTATTCCACATGATGAAATGAAACAAAATTTAACACATACTTTAACAAAAGCCAATATTCGTACAGGAGAAATAACACCATTTTCTAATATTGCTTTGGAATGTAATGTAACATTTTAATAGGGATTAAGTTTGAACAGTAAAGGAGAAAACACTATGACGAATAAAGTAGTAATTATCGGTTCTACAAATGTAGATAAGATTATCAATGTAGCACGATTTGCTAAACCTGGTGAAACATTACATGTAGATAATGCGCAAAAAATATATGGTGGGGGCAAAGGTGCGAACCAAGCATTAGCGACAGCACGTTCTAATGCACAAACTACATTCATCTCAAAAATTGGCAGTGATGGAGATGCTAATTTCATGTTAGAAGATTTCCAAGCTGCACAAATGAATACAGATTATATTATTACAACGGATGAAGCAGAAACAGGACAAGCATTTATTACTATAGATGAAGCTGGTCAAAATACAATTCTTGTTTATGGTGGAGCTAACATGACTTTAAATGAACAAGATGTAGAGCAAGCTGAAGCGGCTATTGCTAACGCTGACTATATTATTGCGCAATTAGAAGTACCGGTGCCAGCTATTATTAAAGCATTTACGATTGCACGTCAACATGACGTAACAACAATCTTGAATCCAGCGCCTGCAAGTGAATTATCTAAAGCACTCTTGCAATTAACAGATATTATTATTCCTAATGAATCAGAAGCAGAATTATTAAGTGGTATTCCAGTGACTGATCGTGATTCAATGCATAAAAATGCTGATTATTTCTTATCATTAGGTATGCAAGTAGTATTAATTACATTAGGTGAGCAAGGTACTTATTATGCTACAAAAGAGGATGCTAATTTAATTCCAGCAGTTAAAGTACATGCTGTAGATACTACTGCAGCAGGGGATACTTTTATTGGTGCATTTGCAAGCCGATTGAATATGGAAAACTTTAATATTGAAGAAGCTATTACTTATGCTAATAAAGCGGCCTCTATTGCAGTACAGACAGAAGGAGCTCAAAAATCTATTCCTGAGGAAGTTACTGTGTTAGAGCAATAATAATTAAATAAATAAAGTCCGAGGTAATATGCCTCGGACTTTTTTATTATGAAATTTAACGATTTAATTTTGCAACAATACGTTTGATGGTTTGAGGTGTTGTCTGACAACACCCTCCAATAATAGCTACATTTTGTTGTGCCCAGCTCGTAACACAATCCAAAATTGCTTGTTCATTACTGTCAGAAGACCAAGTTTTCGACTCAGCATCATAATGTGCGCCACCATTAGGATATAAGGCGATAGTTTGCGGTAATGACAATAATCCTCTAGCTATAGTGTTATTAATTCCAGTAACAGTAGAACAATTAATGCCAAATATAGGTAATATAGGGTCGTAATCTTGTAAGTAATCTCGCAACGTTTCGAAAGCTGTTCCGTCTGATAAATTACCGGCATCATCCACTGTTACAGATAACCAAAATGTCTGTTTTTGATTATAAAGAGGGATAATTGCTGTCACAATGGCTTGGATTTCTGCAAAGCTTGGTATAGTTTCGAAAACAAAATCATGCACGCCTTGTGCAATTAGGCTGTCGATGCGCTGACGATGAAAGTCGACATAATCTGACCTAGAGATATTATAAGTGCCAGTATACTCAGAGCCATCGCTCAAATAAGCACCATAAGGACCTAAGCTACCTACAATAACTTGTTGTTCTGTAGTTGCTTGTTTAACTTGATAAACAGCATCAGCGATTAATGCATCGATAGCGGCATCACTCAAACCTATAGCTGAAAATGTAGCATAACTAGCTTGATAAGTACTTGTCAGCAATATATCCGCACCTGCTTGTGTAAAATCAGCATGGGCTTGTTGGATTTTTGCTGGATCATTTTTTAATATTTCACTCGACCACAGTGAGGTGTTTAAGTTACAACCATATGATTCTAACGTAGTTGCTAGACCACCATCTAAGATTAACGGGCGTTTTAGTAATAATTTATCTTTTAGTCTCATAGATTTGTCGACTCCTTACGGTTGTATTTAAAGTAATAGTAAAGTAGTGCTAGTACAGCAAATGGTATACCGAAATACAATGCTGGCGCTTGATTACTATCAAAAATCATTCCAATACATGAAATGAAACAAAGAATAAAGGCAATGATAGGGACACTTTGATGTATTTTAAGTGAAGGTTCAAGGCGTTTAGCATTAAAGTAAGAAATACAAATACTCATCCAGACAATAACGACTGCCAACCCGGCTATTGAGACTAAAACGACATACAGTGTATCAGCGACATAAACACTAGATAATAATGACAGTAAGCCACCGAGCATACTAAAAAGTATAGCGCGAATAGGTAATTTAGCTCGGTTTAAGACTCCAAACCATTGCGGGAACATGCCCTCATTCGCTAAGCTCCAAATCATTCTACTAGCTGCATATAACCCTGAATTAGCAGCAGACAGTAAGGCTGTAATAATAACGATATTCATAATATCACCAGCAAATGGAATACCAATACGTTGAAAAATCACAACAAAAGGACTTTCTAATGATTTTCCTTGGTAACTAGGAATCAAAATTGAGATGACTACCATTGTGCCTATGAAGAAAATAATAAGACGCCATAGTGTTGCACGAATGGCTTTAGGAATAACTTGTGCTGGAGCTTCAGTTTCTCCAGCAGCAATACCTATTAATTCTGTTCCACTAAAAGCATAATTTACTGCTAACATAGTTAAAAATACTGCGCCTAAACCATTAGGGAAAGTTGGTTGTGTATAACGTTCTATAATAGTGCTACTACCTTGGTAGCCATCATAGTTAATCAAACCAATAATTACAGCAATACCTAAAATAATAAACGCAATGATAGCTATAACCTTAACTAAAGAAAAGTAAAATTCCACTTCGGCATAAAAGCGTGTAGAAATGATATTAAACACTAATACTAGAATAATGGCAATCGTAGAAAAAATATAAACGGGAACATCGGGTAACCATTTTTGCATTAATAGACCGACAGCAGTAAATTCTGAACCTAAAGCTACTGTCCAAGTTAGCCAATAAAACCAAGCTACAATGTAACCTACAGCTGGGTGGATATAACGACTCGCATAAACATGAAAACCTCCGGTAACGGGGTGTTTAATTGCTAGTTGTCCCAAGCACAGCATAACTAGATATACGAGTACAGCACCAATTATATAGGAGAGAACTGTACCTAATGGTCCTGCTTGTTGCAAAGTATAACCTGAACTTAAAAATAATCCTGTACCAATTACGCCACCAAAACTAAGTAACATTAAATGTCGTTGTTTCATGGTGCGTTTAAAACTATCGTGTTGTTGCATAACAGTGCTCCTCACATCGTAACTTAATTAAAAAACGTAATTTTAAATATAATCATCAATTGTATTGTTTTCTGAAAATTTAGTCAATCGCTTTTTGAAAATATTTTTTAAGAAAATAAATTTATTAAGTATATAAAACAATTAAGTTTTTTGAATAATGCAGTATGGGGTGCCACTGATTAGACGAACAGTAGAAATAGTAGTTGTATTGAATAGAGTAGATATATGGTGCAAAACTAATTTTAGCCTATGTTTATAAAAAAGTTAGGTAGTCCTAAAGTATGATTGTGCTAAAACTTGCATTTTGTTTTACTAAAGTATAGCAAATGTACTGAGGTGAGCATATGAAGCAAGTCATTTTGAAAATTTGGGAGAAGGTGAAGTATTTAGATTTTAGTTTAATCCTGTGTTATATCTTATTGGGCTTAGTAGGTGTTGTAATGGTTTATAGTGCGAGTATGGTTGCAGCATCTAAAGGAACATTAACTAATGGATTACCAATTAAAGCCAATCATTTTATGACCAGACAATTAATCTTTTTCGTATTAGGTTTAGGCATTGTGCTATTTTTTAGTTTGTTTTTAAATTTAAATGCGTTCAAACGGAGTGGGACTCAACAATTCATCGTATTAGCAACGTTAGCACTATTATTAATTACAGTGTTGGTTGGTAAAGAAATAAATGGTTCTCGCAATTGGATTAATTTAGGATTTTTTAGTTTACAATCCTCAGAGTTTTTAAAACTAACTTCTATTTTTTATCTTTCTTACATTATTGATCGACGCTTATCATTAAAAATAGATTATAGCGTAAAGCAATTAATTCCTCCATTAGCACTGTTAGGAATTGGACTATTTTTAGTATTATTACAAGGCGATTTAGGTGGAACGCTTTTAACCGTAGCAATTATTGCTTGTATATTGTTGTATTCTGATATCAAAAATAAAATAAAGCTACAAATATTGGGCGTAACGTTAGTTCCTATGTTGTTATACATAATTTACACATTAATCTTTGATGTTAAAAATGTTTACCGTTTAAGGCGTTTACAAGTCGTTATTGATCCCTTCAAATATGAAAATAGTGATGGTTATCAACTTACCACTGCTTTAACTTCTATTGCCAATGGAGGGCTGACGGGACGTGGTTTGGGTAATGGCATTTCTAAACTAGGTTATTTACCTGAGCCACATACAGATTTTATTTTTACAGTTATTTCCGAGGAAATGGGATTGTTAGGAGTGGTCTGTGTATTAATTATTTATGCTGTTATTTTGGTGAAAGGACTTATTTATGCCAATAAAACAACAGATCATTTTTATAAATTAGTCTGTATAGGTATTGTGAGTTACATCTTTGTTCAAGTGTTTATCAATTTAGCAGGTGTCTCAGGGATGATTCCATTAACTGGTGTAACACTGCCAATGCTAAGTTATGGTGGTTCATCCATGTTAAGTATCAGTTTAGCAATTGGCACATTAATGGCAGTTGCCAGAAAAATAAATGCAGGAGGCGCTTAAATTGAAAAACTTTTATTCCATGCTTTCGTTGTGTGCATTACTAATTTTATTACTGATGTGCATTATTACTGGAGTAAGTGACATGATTGATCGTTACGCACATCAACTTGCACTGCACTTACTACCGAATCCATTTTTCAAACAAGGGCTTAGTATTTTGTCCGATATCTTAGCGCCAGTGCATTGTTTGATTTTAGTATTATTAATTTTAACAGGTCTGTACTTTTATCGACGCAAAACATTTTGGTTATATGGTTTTTGGTGTTTTAGTGTGTTTCTTATTGGTACCGTTATGAAATACGCTATTGCTCGACCTCGACCATCAGTTGCTTTTGATGGGTATAGCTTTCCGAGTATGCACGTATTAAGCGTAAGTATTTTAGTAAGTTTAATCATATTAATTACGCATCATAAAGGGGTTAAAGTTATTGGTATTGTGTTAGTTTGTGCAATGATACTGTCACGTGTTTATGTTAATGCGCATTATCTTACTGATACTGTAGGAAGCTTGTTAGTCATAGCTATTATGTTAATATCATTAGCTATGACAGAAACGGAGGAATACCGTCATGAATATAACCAAGAGAAGTAAAATAATAATGATATTATTGATATTATTAATCGTCATAAGTAGTTTTATAATATATAAAATAATTCATTTTAATAATGCGATTCAAGATTCACAACATAGTAAACAAACTGTAGCGACACAGCACAAAATTAAAGCACAAAAACCAATTTCAATAGCCATTTTTGGTGTGGATTCTGATGCTACTCGCGCAAAAACACATACGGGTCAACGTACAGATACTATAGTAATAGCATCTATAAATCCACAGAATGAGAAGACTGAACTAATCTCCGTGCCAAGAGATACATATAGTGAAATACCAGATATAGAAGGTCATGAAAAAATGGCACACGCTCATGCATATGGTGGGCCTAAATTAGCAATGGAAAGTTTGCGTCAAAATTTAAATGTGCCAATAGATGGATATATGACAGTCGATATGGATGGTTTCCAACAACTCATTGATCTTTGTGATGGTGTAACAGTTACTAGTAATGCAACTTTTAATTACAATGGTTCTAATTTTAAGGAAGGTAAGAAAGTTACATTATCCGGTGATAAAGCATTAGATTACGTACGTAGTCGTAAGGAAACAGGTGCTGGCGGAGATGAAGGACGTACTGCAAGACAGAGACAAGTTATTGAAGCATTAGGTAAAAAATTAAACCAGTCCAACAGTTTGATAACGTTGAACCGTATACTGAAAGTGACAGAAAATAATGTACAAACAAATTTAAGCTTAGGAGATTTAAAATCATTGTATAGTAACTATAAACCTGCACTTAAAAATATGCATAAAGCAACAATAGATGGTGAAAACTTAATTGAAGATGATGGAATTTGGTATTTTGAAGCAAATGAAGATGATAAAAGTGTTAAAATTAATAATTATAAAAATAATTTAAAATAAATTAATGCTATACATATTGAAAGGGTGTAACTATGGCGATTATCATATTGCTTTTAATTGGAGTCGTATCCTCAATTATTGGATCACTGATTGGTGTAGGTGGTGGCATTATTATTGTGCCTACATTAGTATTTATCGGGGCTAATTCTGATATATTATCAGGTATTACAACACAAACCGCAATCGGTATATCATCATTAACTTTAGTATTTACAGGGTTATTTTCCATTTTAAGATATCGTGCGAGTGGTAAAAACTCAATTGATTTTAAACACGGAATAATGTTTTCAATCGGCATTATTCCGGGCTCATTATTTGGCGCATATTTAAGTCGCTTTTTAAATGATGTTTACTTTAACATCATATTTGGCGCATTTTTACTAATTATTTCTATCATTTTAATTATTAAGGATCGTTTAGCAGCAAAAACTGAAGATAAAGAGAAAAATGTACATATACCATTAGCGATTGGTTTTTCTTTCTTTGTTGGTATAACAGCTGGTTTGTTTGGCATAGGTGGTGGAGTTTTAATGACACCGTTAATGATTATCGTCTTTAATTTCACACCACATGTTGCTGTGGCTACGAGTATGATTATTATATTCACTTCCAGTTTATCTAGTTCCGTAGGTCATATTGTCCAAGGGCATGTGTTGTGGGGGTATGGTATCATTTTAATTCTTGCGAGTTTCGTAGGTACGCGAATTGGAGTTAAAATCAATCAAAGTATAGATGCTGCTAAATTATCCAATTTATTAAAAATAGTGTTAATTCTTATGAGTATTTATCTTGTTTTTAAAGGTGTGAATGCTTTATAATAACTGAAATATTAAGTTAATTAACACTTTGCTATATGTGTTGTATAGACAACGTATAATGAATCTTGATAGTTGCTTTCTGAACCGAATATATTTATTATACTGATTATGTGAAAAATAAGTAGTTGAGCTACGCATAATTAGAAAGAAGGAAAGTATAGTGACAAAAATGAATGATTTTAAAGATATTTTAGCTGGTCGCAAATCTGTGAAACTTTTTGATGAACAATATAAAATTCCACACGAAGAAATGGAAGATATGATTCGCCAGGCAACGATGGCACCATCTTCGGTAAATATGCAACCTTGGCGCTTTATGGTTGTTGAAAGTGACGAAGGAAAAGCTAAGTTACGTCCGTTAATTAAATTTAATACTAATCAAAATGATACATCTTCTGCCATGGTAGTTATTTTTGGAGATATGGCATGTCATGAAAATGGTGAATTTATTTATAGTAAAGCCGTAGAAAATAACTATATGCCATTAGAAGTTAAAAACCAAATGTTACCGACCGTAACAGAGTTTTATAATAGTATTTCAACGCAACAAATGAATGACATCGTTAAAATTGATAGTAGTCTTGCTGCTATGTAATTTATGTTAGTAGCTAAAGCACATGGTTATGATACGAATCCAATTGGTGGTTTTGAAGCGGATCAAATCGCAGAAACATTAGGCTTAGATGCGACACGTTATGTCCCAGTTGTAATTATCGCTGTTGGTAAAGGTGTTAAAGAAGCTCATGCTTCATATAGAATGCCTGTAGACAAAGTTATGCAATATGTTTAAAGGACTTAATTTGATCTTACAAAAAGCACTTCCACTATAGTGGGGAGTGCTTTTTATTATGTAAATATTATTTTAATATTGCGACTTTATTTTCTTGGGAAAATAAGGTTTTACAGTATCTCTAAATCAGTTATAATTTAAAGCTGTGTGTTAAAAATGAATTAAAGGAGGCTGAAAAATAGTATGAATGAGCATTTAAAAAATATTATCTTTATTGCTTTAGGCGCTTTTTTAGCAGCAGTAGGTATCAATGCATTTGTCATTCCAACAAATTTAGGTGAAGGTGGTTCAATTGGTATTTCATTGATTTTGAAATATACGTTGTCTATTTCTCCGGCATTATCTACTCTAATAATTAATATCTTTTTAATTATCATCGGTTGGAAATATTTAAGTAGAGTAAGTGCGATTTATACTATTTTTACGATTACTTTTATTTCTTTATTTTTAACGTTGACTGAACGGATAAATTTAGGTATTGATTCCACATTTATTGCAGTGATTTTTGGTGGTGTACTTATTGGGATTGGCACAGGTCTGATTTTAAATACAGGAGGTACATTAGGTGGTACATCGGTTATCGCAATGATTATTTATAAGTATTTTAATGTGAAACCTGCCAAAGGATTATTAATATTAGATATCATTGTTGTAGTGTCTGCATTGGTAGCAATTAGTTTTCAAAATGTGTTGTTTACAATTGTGATGCTTTTCATGGTAGAAAAAGCAATGTCTTTCGTCTTAGAAGGTTTCAATCCACAAAAGGCTGTAACTATCATTTCGCATCAGCATAAAGCGATTAGTGAAAGTATTTATCAAGCTACTGGAAGAGGCGCGACGCTATTAAATGGTAAAGGGCAATATTCGCAAAAAGATATGGAGGTCATCTATGTGGTGATTTCTCAAAATCAATTAACACCATTAAAACAAATTATTAATGATATTGATCAAGATGCCTTTGTTGTTGTACATGATGTTCGAGATGTATTTGGTAATGGCTTCTTAAGATTTAATAACTAAAAAGTAACTGGTTTTGTTGGCAGTTTTTGTGCACGCTTTCCGCGGGCACAGCTCAGCCTGTAGTCTTCGCTTGTGCTATTTCCGCAGGAGTCGGCATAAAGCCCTGTCAATATTTGGCCTAAAAGACCATTGGTATTTAATAAAATTAACTAATAGATATAAAAACAAACCTTAGGGGCTCTATCCTAAGGTTTGTCTGCGTTTGTTATGCGTTTTGTAAACGATCTAATGTGATATCAATGAGTGATTTTGCTGCTACGAGTAAACAATCTTCATTGACTTCAAATTTAGGGTGGTGATTCATATAAGGTGTGTCTACATTATATGGTTTACTACCTATGAAATAAAAGGTACCTGGTATTTGTTGTAAATAATAAGCAAAATCTTCTGAACCTGTAACTTGTGGTATTTCTATGAGGTGTTGGAAGTAATCGCCTTTGCTTTGTGCTAAGACATTAGCAGCGTTGTCAGTTTGAGTTGGATGATTATATAATACTGGATAACCAAATTGATAATCAAGGTCATACGTAATATCAAAGCCTAGTGCAACACTTTGAGCGATCTTGTCAATTTCTTGATAGATAAACTGCTCTAAGTCGTCATTTAAATAACGGGCTGTCCCTTTGATTGTCACTGTATCTTGAATAACATTGGCAGTACCAGGTGCGTCAAACGCGCCAATAGTTACTACACCAGTCTCTAATGGGTCTATTCTACGAGAAACGATTGTTTGAATAGCATTGACAAACTGTGTTCCTGCAATTAAAGCATCATGTGTTTTATGAGGGCTTGCTGCATGACCACCTAAACCTTTAATTGTTAAAGTGAATGTTGAACTACCAGCAAATGCATTATTTTTATTATAGGCAATGGTATCAGGTTCTACAGCTGGTACAATATGGATACCATAAATTTCATCAACATCTGTTAAAGCTCCAGTAGCTAAAATTTGTTGAGCGCCACCTGGTGGTAGTTCCTCGGCATGCTGATGGATAATTTTTATAGTGCCAGAAAGTTCTTCTTTAACCTCGATTAGTGCATTTGCAACACCTAATAAATAGGCAGTATGGGCATCATGACCACACGCATGCATGACACCTTCATTTTGTGATTTGAAGGGCACTTCTGTTTCTTCTGAAATTGGTAAAGCATCAAAATCAGCACGTAAACCAATCGTTTTACCAGGTTGACCTCCTTTAATTTCAACGATAATCGCATGTGCATCTGATACAGGTTGTGTGAGTGATACATCCTTATTGTGATAAAAGTTTTTGATATACTCTGCGGTATTACTCTCTTGAAATGATAATTCAGGATGTTGATGTAAATGTCGACGTATCTGAATCATTTCTTGTTCTTGATCTTCCACTAAATGGAATAACTTGTCTTTCAAATTCATAAACATACACGCTTCTTTCACTTTTGAATAACTGCACAATCAATAATTTAATAGTTTGTTATTTAATTATGCATGATATAAATATTAAATTAAATCTTTTATTATTTCAATTATGAAAACAAATGTATTTTTTAATAGTTTGAATTTAATGGGGGATTTATCTCAGTTAAATGTAAAAAACAGACGTACCTCTCATTCAATTATTGGGTACGTCTGTGTTCTAATATATTATTGATATGAAGATATTTAGTTAAGGTGACCATAGTGTTGATGAATTTCAGCACTAATTTCTGAATATAATTGGTGTAACGGCTGTCCAGTTTCATGCGCAATACGGCGCATGTCACTAAATTCAGGCTTTATTTTTATTGTTTTGGACCCAAGCTTAGCAATTTTAATAGTTATATCCCCGTATTGTGTTGACAGCGTGTCGAAATCACGTTCGAGTACACGTCTTTGGACAGTACTGCTTCGTACGCCCAGTGTTGTAGTATGTAGCAAAAGGTAGTCTTCGAAAAAAGGCTTGTTTGCTAGTTCGCATATTACGGTTAAGGCGATAGCAGGGCGATTTTTCTTCATAGAAATTGGCGTGTAATATACGTCTAATGCACCTTTTGCTAATACACTATCTAAAAAATCTCCTAATGTTTCGCCTGTCATATCATCAATTTGGCATTCTAACACTTGCACTGTATCTTGTTGTGCAGCTGATGCTGTGAATTGAACAAGCCTTAACACATTTGGAAAGTCAAAATCTTTTGTACCTGCGCCATAGGCTATATTTGTTGGTATGATAGCAGGCATAGGACCGAAATGTGTAGCTAAACTTTTAACTATAGCCGCTCCCGTAGGTGTAGTTAATTCGCTTTCAACGTCAAAATTTGCCAGCGGTACACCTGTTAATATTTCGAGGGTTGCTGGTGCAGGTACAGGGTAGATACCATGTGCAATATGTATTCTACCATGGCCAGTTGGAATGGTTGAGCAATATATTGAATCTATATTTAAATCTTCTAAAGCCAGACAACAACCGATAATATCGATGATAGAGTCCATTGCTCCTACCTCATGAAAGTGTACTTCTTCTATTGGCATGCCATGTATTTTAGCTTCTGCTTGTGCAATTTCAGTAAAGATTTGTGTACTACGTGTTTTGACACGTTCAGGTAATGTACTTTCTGTTATAAGTTTATAAATATCAGCAGCTTTACGATGGTGGTGTGCTTCGGTAAAGTCGATAGTTAAAGTTTGGGCATTGATACCTTGTTTGACTTGTTTGGTAAAGCTTAAATCAAATGTATCAATAGGTAACTTCTGCAATTCAGCAGTAATATATTCAGGATCTGCACCTAAATCTACTAAAGCAGCTAAAAACATATCACCGGCAATACCAGCATGGCAATCAATATAAATTGCTTGTGTCATACTAAAACTCCTCTTTTAATCTTTTTCGAGCATCTTTATAAGTTGGGCAGCATTATAGCCACCACCAAAACCATTATCGATATTTAAAACACTTGTGCCTGGTGCACAGCCATTGAGCATAGCTAAAAGTGTAGTTACCCCTGATAGGTTTGCACCGTAACCAACACTGGTCGGGATTGCATAGACTGGATGGTCTACTAAACCTGATACGACGCTACTTAAGGCGCCTTCCATACCCGCTACGACAACGGATACTGAACTATTACGAATGTCTTCGATACTTTCAAATAGACGATGTATACCTGAAACACCAACATCATAAAAACGCTTAACTGCAATGCCCATGACTTCTGCAGTGAGTGCAGCTTCTTCTGCGACTGGCAAGTCAGAAGTGCCAGCACAGATAATAGCAGCATAATGCGTAGAAGGAGTGATAGTTTCAATGGGTGTACATATAATATTAGCCTGTGCGTGATATGATAATTCTGGATGACGTGCTAATACATACTGTGCTTTGCTTTCAGATACACGTGTAGCTAATATCGTTTGGTCGTTGGACTTTAAACTGTGTATAATATCATCAATTTGTTCAGCACTTTTTCCATCGCCGTAAATAACTTCGGGAAAACCTTGACGTTGTGAACGATGTAGGTCTATTTTAGCGAAGCCCAAATCATCAAAATGTTTAAGCTGACTTTTAGCATCGTTAATCGATAATTGCTTCGATTGTACTTGTTGTAAAATTGCATCTAGATCGTTTGTCTTATCGGTCATGTTCTAACGCAGCCTTTCATAACTTAATGTGATGCAGAGGAATTTAAAACTTCATTCATACTACCTACACGATAACCGTCCATGTCGATTGTTACATAGTCAAAACCTAATTCTTTTAACTGTAAACTAATAGCTTGACGGTGTTGTACTAAAGTCGCAATATCTGCGTCAGCAACTTCAATACGTGCGATATTGTTATGGTAACGTACACGTACATGATTGATATTTAAATTTAAAATGATTTTTTCTGCTTCATTCACTTTAGTTATTTTGTCCATAGTTAAAGTTTCTCCATAAGGTATGCGTGATGCTAAACTACATAATGCTGGTTTATTCCACACTGGGAGGTCAGCTTGTTTGCTTAATGTTCTGACTTCATACTTGTAGAGTTCAACTTCTTGTAAGACACTGCGAACGGAGAAATCATCACGTGCTTGTAGTCCAGGACGATAATCATCTAGGTCATCCATAATCATACCGTCTAACACATAAGCACAATGATATTTATGTTTAAGGTCGTCTAATTGTGCATACAATAAACGTTTGCTGTAATACCAACTTTGTGGAGTATTGTTGACAATATTTGCGTCTTGTAATTCTTCAATTTCTGTTTCAATTACGTGCGCACCTAATTGTTGTGCTAGCTCTGTAGCTTGTGTGAATTCTTCATGGCGGAAAAGTTCTGACTTCACGATTACACCAATAACATTATCTGATCCTAAAACTTCAATCGCTTTATGCAATACTAATGTGCTATCGACCCCACCTGAAAAAGCGACTATAACACGTTTCATTGATTGTAAGACTGTTGTAAGTTGTTTGTTTTTTTCTTCTAATGTTAGCATTTTTAATCCTCCTCTTTTATGATTCAACGTAAGGTATCGTAAGTGGACCTTGTGGCATGACACCGATAGTTAAAGGTTTGCCTTTTTCTCTTGCTAATGACTCCAAGGTTTTCTCAATATTATCAGTAGGTTTCAACATGGAATCTAGTAACTGTTGGTCTGTCAATTTTGAATAAACATAAACGTTAGCGAATGTTTGAATGCTAGCTTGTTTTTGGACTTGCCATTGATCCATTTCTTGAAATTGAGGATCATGTATTAAATCTAAAATACCTTGAGGTGTTTCAGCTAATTTGAAAATTTCAGCAAATTTACCATGATCTGGAAAGCCATCAGCACATTCGGATACCATAATAATGCTGCCGCCTTCTTTAACTACTTTATGAGCAGCACTCATACCTTTTACAGTTTGATATAAGTTTTGGTCAAGCGGGTAACCTGAGTTGGAAGCTATGACAACATCAAAACGTTCATCACATTTAAACATGGCGTGCTTTTTGACGTAGTCACAGCCACGATCATGTGCTTCATATAATTCACCTGCAAAGACTTTAGTAATAGCTTTATCTTTGTTGAGCGCTACATTCAGCATAAAGTCTGGCTTACACATTGCATTGATTTCACGTGTCATATCTTGAACAGGGTTGTCATCCATATTGCCCCACGTAGAACGAATATCACCTATCATTTGAGCATTGTGAAAGGTCATTATCGTTTCGATGCCAGCAATGCCAGGCATTATACCTTTTGGACCACCTGAAAATCCGGCGAAAAAATGCGGTTCGATAAAACCAGTGACAATTTTAAAATCAGCTGCTACATAATCTTTGTTTAAATAAACATCACAGCCGTATTTACTATGACCAACTTTGGTCAGACTGTCATAGTCATGGCAATGGTTATGTACTATACGTATGTTTGCTACAATATCTTCACCTAACATTTGGACCAGCTCTTCTCTTGTTTGGTCTCTATGTGTACCTGTTCCATTAATAATGACGAAATTTTCTTTAGGAACATGACTTAATGCGCGCAACAAACATGGTACTAAAATGTGATTAGGCGTAGGTCGTGTAATGTCACTAATCACAATAGCTACTGTATCTGTTGCTTTAACCATAGTATGTAGTGGTGGTGAGGCAATGGGTTGCGTTAAAGCGTCCATAATTGACTCAACATCATTATCTAGTGGTGGTATAGTGCTAGGTTCAATAAGAGTACTGTGATCTGGTACATCGATCTCTACGTCAGATTTACCATATAGAACTTTTGTCTTCACATTCATCACTCCAGTAATGTAGTTGTTAAAAATGTAAGTGTTTACATTATAGTACTAATTGCAGTAATTTTAAACCTTTAGTATTTCTCATAATTTGATATTGCAAGAAAAACAAAATATAAATAGCAGCGATTTTGAAACGTGCTGACGCCCGGGGAAGTAGTATGAGTGAGAAACTACAGGCTCAAACTATGCCCTAGGCAAGCATGCACGTTCAAAATAGTATTAACCATTAGTGAAAATATGAGTTTCTGTTCTCTCTATACTAGATTAAAGCGGATACATTAAATTTCGAAATTATCATTGAAACCATGAGAATGTTACATTATACTTGTTGAGATTGATTATATTGAAGTGAGTTATGTCAAAGTGAATGAATTGGTATAACAGTTTGTATAAAGGGAGCTAGGCTTGTGGAATTTTCTAAAGAAGAATGGCAAAAAGTGCAAAGTTCAACAAATATAGAGTTAGATGATATTAACTTAGAAGAAATACTTAGTTTCAACGATTATGCAACAAAACAGGAAATTAAATCCTTGTATTTTCCTCTAATAGATTTATTGTCAGAAAAAGCACAGCGCCATATGGATTATATTAGTTATGTACATAATAAATTACTTAATAAACACCACAAAACACCATTTATTATTGGGGTTTCTGGTGGGGTGGCTGCTGGGAAGAGTACGATAGCGCGATTATTATTGGAATTATTAAAAAAAGAAAATCCAACGTGGAAGGTAGATCTGATTACGACAGATGGTTATATTTTACCTAAGCAACAACTGTTAGAGCAAAATATAATGTCAAAAAAAGGTTTTCCAGAAAGCTATGAAACTAAAACACTCATCCAACACTTAAAAGCTATTAAAGCTGGGGAAAAAGTTGCAACTTATACGTATTCCCATTTAACGTATGATCGGTTAGTCGAGCAATTTCATTATATTCATCAACCGGATATTTTAATTATTGAAGGAGTGAATATATTTCAAGTTCATAGCCAAGCATCAGAGCTTGTAACTGATTATATAGATTATAAAATTTATCTTGATGTCGCTTTAGAAGTAATGAAAAAGTGGTATATCGAACGGTTCTTAAAACTACAGCAAAGTGCTTTCCAAAAACCAGAATCACATTTTTATCAATATAAAGATTTAACGGAAACAGAAGCAATAGCAATTGCTAAACAATTGTGGACAAATGTAAATGAACCTAATATTTTGCATAATATCTATCCTACTAAAAATAGAGCTGATTTAGTGTTACACAAAGCTGAAAATCATACGATTACGCGCTTAACTTACAATAAATTTTAGTTACTATTTTGACTTATAGCAAAGTGCACGCATTACGTGAACATATTAAATTTAAATTGCTATTGGTTCATACAAGTAAGCAGACTTGAACGCCTTTTTAAAAAGGTAGTCAATTCTGCTTACTTTTTCTTTTCGTGCATTTATGACACAATATTAACTATCTGTCATATTTTATATAACGTGCTAGATAAATATAAAAGTGCGTTAAATAGTTATGCTATACTAAATGTGTATGAGAAAATTAGGTAATACTAGGAGATCGTCAGATATGAATAAGCCCAAATATCAAGTAATAGCCGATGAAATTAAAGGCAAAATTCTCGATAAGAGTTATCACGTGGGTATGTTGTTACCGACGGAAAAACAATTTCAAGATAATTATCAAGTTAGCCGTTATACAATTCGACAAGCAATGGATATCCTTGTGGCAGAAGGCTATATAAAAAAAAGAAAAGGTGCTGGCTCATATGTGAGCTATAGTTTTTTAAATGCGCAGCAAACAACAGGAACTAAAAAAATTGGTGTTATTGTGACGTACTTATCCGACTATATTTTTCCCAGTATTATAAGAGGTATTGAACACGTGTTACGTGATAATGGTTATTCTTTAATATTAGCGAGTACAAATAATAACCATGATGAAGAGCGCAAATGCTTAGAAATGATGTTAAATCAAGGCGTGACAGGATTAATTATCGAACCGACGAAAAGTAATGTTTATAACCCTAATCTATCTTATTATTCTATGTTCAAACAACGGGATATACCAATACTTATGATTAATGCTACGTATGATGAGCTAAACTTACCGTATATTGCAATTGATGATATTAAGTCAGGCTATTTAGCAACACAATATTTAATTGATCATGGTCATGAAGATATCGCATTAATTACTAAGATTGATGATAATCAAGGAAAATTACGAATGAAAGGTTATTTTAATGCCTTCGAACATAATAATATTGTTTTCAAGGGTGAGCATATTTACACTTATGATACTGAAAATAAACGCCAAGTAGTAGAACAGATAGTCCAACACATTCAACAACAAAAAATATCAGTTTCTGCAGTTGTCTGTTATAACGATGAAATCGCGTATCAAATCATTCAACGTTTAAGACAACTTGGATTTAGTATACCGAATGATATTTCGGTTGTTGGGGAAGACAATTCTGTATTGAGTAGATTAAGCGATATGAATTTAACAACCACATCACATCCGCAAGAGTTGTTAGGAGAAAAGGCAGCTAACTGGATGATAGAGACTATTGACACAGATAAAATACAGCCAGAAGAACGTATCGACACATATATTATAGAACGTAATTCAGTTAAAAAAATAAATTAAGCCCCCAAATCAACAGCCGCGTTGGTTTGGGGTTTTAATTAGCTGATATTTGTACGGACAAAAATATAATTATATTGACATGTACGGACAAATGTTTTATATTTATCTTGAAAACGGTTACAGTAATGGGGTGTTGAAATGAGAGTAAGTACGCAAGAATTAAAGCAAGAAGATATATCGATTGGTATTGAATTAGGATCGACTAGAATTAAAACTGTAGCAATAGATAGTCACTTGCAAGTAGTAGCATCAGGTAATTTTGATTGGGAAAATCAATTGAAAGATGGTTACTGGACTTATTCGCTTAACGATGTATGGGTTGGGTTACAACAAAGCTATCAAATGATGGCAAAAGAGTTAAAAAGCACATATGATATTACGTTGAAGCGAGTTAAATCTATAGGCATCAGTGCAATGATGCATGGTTATTTAGCTTTTAACGAACAAGAAGATATCCTTGTACCATTTAGAACTTGGCGTAATGGTAATACTACTGCAGCAGCAAAGGAATTAAGTAATGCATTTAACTTTAATATTCCTGAACGTTGGAGTATTGCTCATATTTATCAAGCGATGTTGTCAGCAGAACCACATACACAGCAACTTGATTATGTGACAACTTTAGCAGGATATGTTCATTGGTATTTAACAGGAGAAAAGGTCATAGGTATTGGTGATGCATCAGGAATGTTTCCAGTAGATCCACAAGAAAAAGCTTATAGACAAGATTTATTAGAAATTGCGAATAAGCTATTTGCAAGTCATGGCTACACACAACAATTAGAACAACTGTTGCCAGAAATACGATTAGCCGGCGAACAAGGCGGAACATTAACTGACATAGGTGCCAAATTACTAGATCCAACAGGTGAACTTGAAGGTGGTTGTATCTTATGTCCACCTGAAGGAGATGCTGGCACAGGTATGGTTGCTACAAATGCAGTAACAGTTAATACTGGCAACATCTCAGCAGGTACAAGTTCTTTTGCGATGATAGTGTTAGAACAAAGTTTGCAAGCAATGTATCCAGAAATTGATATTGTAACGACGCCAGCAGGTGATGAAGTTGCTATGATTCATACAAATAATTGCACATCAGATATCAATGATTGGATGCGACTGTTTAACGAAGTCTTACAGACTTTAGGTATCGATATTTCACATGAACAGTTGTACGGACAACTTTTTGAAGCATCATTAGCTAGTGATGATGATGTTGGTGGTCTATTATCTTACAACTATATTTCTGGTGAGAATATTACTGATGTTGCAACTGGATATCCTTTATTCTTACGGGAACCAACAAATAATTTTAATTTAGCTAATTTTATGAAAATGCATTTATATAGTGCTTTTAGCACATTGAAAATAGGAATGGATTTGTTGCAAACGCAAGAATCAGTCACTGTAAATAAGTTAATTGCACATGGTGGTATTTTTAAAACGAAAAAGATAGCTCAACAAGTATTAGCATCGGCTGTAAACAATGATATTACGGTGATGGATACTGCAAGTGAAGGCGGCGCATGGGGGATTAGTATTTTAGCTTATTATAGTGCACTCCAAGAACAGATCTCTTTGGAGACGTTTTTAAACGACTATGTATTTGAAGGTGCAACTGAAGTGACTGTCACACCTTCATCACAAGAGGTTGTTAATTTTAATAACTATGTAGCAAAAGTAAAACAGGCATTGCCGATTGAACAAGCAATAGATAAATATTTAGGAGGGGAAGCCGATGTTAGAACAATTAAAAGCTGAAGTATATCAAGCAAATTTAGAATTGCCCAAACGTGGATTAATTAAATATACATGGGGTAATGTCAGTGCGTTTGATTCAGAAACACAACTATTTGTTATTAAACCAAGCGGTGTAGATTACGCAACGATGCAACCAGCTGATATGGTGGTTTGTAATTTACAGGGTGAAGTTGTAGAAGGCAGTTTGAGACCTTCATCAGATATGCCTACACATGCAGTGTTATATCAACAATTTGGAGATATCGGCAGTGTGGTACACACACATTCACCGTGGGCTACTACATGGTCACAATCTGGATTAGATGTACCTGCTATGGGAACGACGCACGCTGATACATTTTATGGTTCCATCCCATGTGCACGATTTTTAAACTCCGATGAAATCAACAATGATTATGAATTGGAAACTGGAAATGTCATCGTTGAAACGTTTAAGAATCAAGGTATTAATCCACATGATGTACCTGCAGTATTATTACATGGACATGCACCATTTGTCTGGGGAGAAGATTGTGAGCATGCAGTAATGAATGCAGTTGTGTTAGAAGAAGTATGTAAAATGAATATCTTTACACGACAATTAAACCCATTTGCGGAAGCGCTTCCTCAAGAAATATTAGACAAACATTTTGAGCGCAAACATGGGGCGAATGCTTATTATGGGCAAAATTAAGGAGGAATAATAATGGCAGAGAATAAAAAATTTTGGTTTGTGGTAGGATCACAAGCTTTATACGGTGAAGAGGCATTAGACCAAGTTAAGAGCAACGCACAAGATATAGCAAATGAATTGAATAATAAAGCAGACTTGCCGTTTGAAATTGAATTACAACCACAGTTAGCAACTTCTGCAGATGTAATTACTCAAATTATGAAAGAAGCTAATTACCGAGATGATATTTTAGGTGTTATTACATGGATGCACACATTTTCACCAGCAAAAATGTGGATTAGAGGTACACAATTATTACAAAAACCTTTACTGCATTTAGCGACGCAATATCGTAATGATATAGATTGGCAACATATCGATATGGATTATATGAATTTACATCAATCAGCACATGGCGATAGAGAATATGGCTTTATCAATCGTCGTTTAAATAAGCAAAATGAAATTATTTTTGGTGATTGGCAGAACACCGAAATTCAAAGCCAATTAAAGGCATGGATGCATGTGGCATATGCTTATAATGAAAGCTTTGGTCTGAAAGTAGCACGATTTGGTGATAATATGCGTAATGTTGCTGTTACAGAAGGCGATAAGATAGAAGCACAAATTCAATATGGCTGGACTGTAGATTATTATGGAATTGGTGATTTAGTTAGCTATGTTAACGAAGTTAAAGAAGAAGAAATAACTCAATTATTTGAAGTATATCAACAACAATATGATTTTGACTATCGTAATTATAGTGAAGACGATTTTAATGCATCTGTTATTGAACAAATCAAATATGAGATTGCGATAAAACGATTTTTAGATGATGGCGGTTATAGCGCCTTTACGTCAAATTTTGAAGATTTACATGGTCTGAAACAGTTGCCTGGATTAGCAGTACAGCGTTTGAACGAACAAGGTTATGGATTTGCAGGTGAAGGTGATTGGAAAACGGCTGCACTAGATAGATTATTGAAAATCGCTGCACAAAATGAAGCGACAGGGTTTATGGAAGACTACACATATGATTTAAGAAAAGATCAAGCACATATTTTAGGGTCACATATGTTAGAAGTAGATCCTACACTGGCAGCTACTAAACCTAAAATTGTAGTTAACCCTTTAGGAATTGGTGACAAAAACGATCCAGCGCGATTAGTTTTTGATGGTAAACCAGGTGATGGTGTAGTAGTCACGATGGTTGATTTAGGAACACATTATAAGTTTATTGTGAATGATATTACCGCCAAACAGTTAGATGAACCTGCCCCACATTTACCAGTTGCTCGTGTGTTGTGGGAAGTGCAACCTTCACTCACAACTGGTGTGAAAAGATGGCTTGAAGAAGGTGGCGGGCATCATACGGTTTTATCTTTAGCGTTAACTAAAACACAAATTTTAATGCTATTAAAAATGTTTAATGCTGAATATACGATAATAGATTAATTTCACTTATTACGCATAGCACTTGGCTTATTAAAAAAGAAGGTGAATGGGATGAAAGTACAAAGTAAAGTATCAAATCAATTTATTTATTTTTTCGGTGCATTTGGGGGTATTCTGTTTGGTTATGATATTGGTGTTATGACTGGTGCATTACCATTTTTACGTGAAGATTGGGGAATTAATAGTGGTTTTATCATTGGTCTGATTACTTCTTCAGTCATGTTAGGCGCAATATTCGGTGGTATTTTAGCAGGGCGATTATCAGATAAATTAGGCAGACGGAAAATGATTTTACTGTCAGCAATCGTGTTTATTATAGGGTCAATTTTATCAGGTATTGCACCTCATAATGGCAGCTATTTCTTGACGATTTCACGTGTCATATTAGGTTTAGCTGTAGGGGCAGCATCTGCATTGGTGCCAGCTTATATGTCTGAAATGGCACCTGCAAAATATCGTGGTCGCTTGTCCGGTATGAACCAAACGATGATCGTTTCAGGTATGTTATTATCTTATATTGTTGATTATTTTTTACGTGGATTACCAATTGAATTAGGATGGAGACTAATGTTAGGTATTGCGGCCTTACCAGCTGTTGTATTATTTATAGGTGTGTTACGATTACCAGAATCTCCACGCTTTTTAATTAAAAATAATAAATTTGAAGAAGCTAAAACTGTATTGAGTAATTTACGTCATAATCAAAATATCGATGTAGAACTACGAGAAATTCAAGATACAATTGCTAAAGAGCAAAAAACACAAGTTAATAATACATTAGCAACTTTATTTACTGGGAAATATAAATATTTAGTAGTAGCAGGGTTAGGTGTCGCTGCCTTCCAACAATTCCAAGGTGCCAATGCTATATTTTATTACATTCCGTTGATTGTGGAACAGGCAACTGGTAATTCAGCGAGTAATGCTTTAATGTGGCCAATCATTCAAGGTGTCATTTTAGTATTAGGCTCATTATTATTTATCGCAATTGCGGATAAATTTAACCGTCGTACTTTACTTATGTTGGGCGGTACAGTTATGGGGTTATCATTCATTTTACCAGCTGTGATTCATATGATTGCACCTAATACTAATCCAATTTTAATTGTGGTCTTTTTAAGTATTTATGTAGCATTTTATTCATTTACATGGGCTCCATTAACTTGGGTTATTGTCGGTGAAATTTTCCCACTAACTATTAGAGGATTTGCATCTGGTGCAGCTTCATCATTAAACTGGATCGGTTCATTCTTAGTAGGTTTGTTATTCCCAATAATGACAGCTTATTTCTCACAACAAATTGTCTTTGCTATTTTCGGAGTAATTTGTATCTTAGGTGTACTATTCGTGAAAAAATGTGTGCCTGAGTCACGTGGTCGTACTTTAGAAGAAATTGAAGCAATTGGAGAACAACAAAGTGTAAAACAAACAACTGCACATGTAGAAAAAATATAATTAATATTATATTGGAATAATTTAACTAAAGAAGTAGCGTCAATTTCTATTGAGATGATATAGAAATTGACGTTTTTTTGTATTTATAAAATTTTGTAGCATTACAGAAAGCAATATTTTTGTGCAGTAAGGTTAATAATTTTACTAAGTGATAAATAAGATATATTAATAACTCGAGCGCTTTGTTATAACTTATTACTGGTTAAATCTATTATCAAAAAATAGAATTTTCTGTAAATATTATACATTTTAGTTGTCTTTTTACCATTAATATGACATACTCTTATTCATTAGTATGACATATTAAACAATTAGAGGTGATATAGTATGACAAAATTAGTATATGCTTTTGATGAAGGACAAAAATCAATGAAAGATTTGTTAGGTGGTAAAGGGGCCAATTTAGCAGAGATGAAACGCTTAGGTTTACCTGTACCTGATGGATTTACGATTACGACTCAAGCTTGCATTGAATATCTTGAGCACGGAAGTAAGTTATCTGAGGAAGTGGTAGCACAACTACAAACACAACTTGACTTATTTTCACAACGTACGAGTAAATCATTTTCATCAGATGAACAATTGTTACTTGTATCTGTGAGAAGTGGCGCCAAAATATCAATGCCTGGTATGATGGATACTATTTTGAACTTAGGATTAAATGATGACAATGTAAAAAAATTAGCGCGCAAAACCAATGATGAACGTTTTGCTTATGATTGTTACCGTCGACTGTTACAAATGTTCGGTGAAGTGGTCTATAATGTGCCAATGACAGCATTTGATGCATACTTTGATAAATATAAAACGGACCATGGCTATGACAATGATGCAGATATACCAGCTGAAGGTTTGAAAGAAATTTGCGAACACTACAAATCATTATATGTTGAAAAAGTTTATAAACCATTTCCTCAAGAACCAACAGTGCAATTAACAGAGGCTATCGAAGCTGTTTTTAAATCGTGGGACAATGATCGTGCACGTGTTTACAGACAGTTAAATGACATACCGTACGAAATAGGGACAGCAGTCAATATTCAAGAAATGGTCTTTGGTAATAGTGGGGAACGTAGTGGTACTGGGGTGGCATTCACACGTAATCCAGTAACGGGTGAAGCGAAATTGTTTGGAGAGTATTTATTAAATGCACAAGGCGAAGATGTGGTGGCAGGCATACGTACTCCTAAAGATATTGCTTCATTAGAAGAACAAATGCCTCATGTACACCAACAATTTGTCAGCGTGTCACAACAGTTAGAACAACATTATCGAGATATGCAAGATATAGAATTTACAATCGAAAATGAGCAACTTTATATTTTACAAACACGCAATGGTAAACGAACGGCAAATGCTGCGGTAAATATTGCCGTCGACTTGGTCAATGAACAAGTGATAACAAAACAAGAAGCGCTGACTAAAGTTGAAGTGAAATCAATTGAGCAACTACTTCATCCAAATTTTGATGATGAAGCTTTAACAAAGGCAACTGTTATTTCAACAGTAGGATTGCCAGCCAGTCCTGGGGCTGCGAGTGGGAAGGTTGTCTTCTCGGCTGAAGAAGCAAAAGAACAACATGAACAAGGTGAAAAGGTTATTTTAATGCGACCAGAAACATCACCAGAAGATATTGAAGGTATGGTTGCCAGTGAAGCAATTGTGACAACGCATGGCGGTATGACTTCACACGCAGCAGTAGTTGCTAGAGGTATGGGTAAATGTTGTGTTACAGGCTGTGCAGATTTAGAAATTAATACAACGGAAAAAGTTGTTACATACCCAGGAGGTACATTAGCTGAAGGTGATATTATTTCAGTCGATGGCGCAAAAGGCGATATTTATGTAGGGGAAATAGCAACGATTACTGCTGAGCATAGTGAAGCATTTGAACAGTATATGACTTGGGCTGAAGATATTGCACGTTTATCAGTTCGTATGAATGCAGAAACGGTACCAGATATTACTGCAGGGTACCAATTTGGCGCAAAAGGTATTGGCTTAGTACGTACGGAGCATATGTTCTTTGCACCAGAACGATTAATTGAAATGCGTCGTTTTATTTTAGCGCATACACAAGAACAACGTATTACAGCTTTAAATACAATTGGTGGTTATCAAACGGAAGATTTTGAACAAATATTAAGACAATCTGGTGAAAAACCTACGATTATTCGATTACTAGACCCACCATTACATGAATTTTTACCACGTTCTGAGTCGGAAAAAGCGCAAGTGGCTGAACAGCTTGGTGTCACTGTGACAACACTCGATAAACATATTGAAAGCTTAAATGAAGTAAACCCGATGTTAGGACATAGAGGGTGTCGTTTAGCTATCACTTACCCAGAATTATATGTGATGCAAGCTGAGGCAATAATGAAAAGTGTGATACGCCTAAAAGAGGAAGGTATCGACACAAATCCAGAAATTATGATTCCGTTAGTGTCAACTGTTGAAGAATTTACTACATTGAAAACATTGATTACAGAACGTATTGAAGCATTAGCACAAGAAACAGGACAGGATTTACATTACTTGATTGGCACAATGATAGAAACACCAAGAGCATGTCTAATTGCAGCTGAGTTGGCAACAGTATCTGACTTCTTTAGTTTTGGGACGAATGATTTAACACAATTGACTTTTGGTTTTTCACGTGACGATTCAGGTAAGTTTATAAATGCTTATAGCAATCAAGGTATATTAGAACAAGATCCTTTCCAAACTATAGATAAATCTGGTGTGGGAGAATTAATTAAATTGGCTTCAGTGCAAGCAAAACAAGTGAATCCTAATATAAAAATTGGTGTGTGCGGAGAACTTGGGGGAGATGAGAAATCTATTCACTATTTCAATGATTTAGAAATTGATTATGTTTCTTGTTCACCATATAGAGTACCGGGAGCTATTTTAGCAACAGCACAAAGCGAAGTAGAAAGCGGGCGATTGAGTGTCAAATAATGTTCAAACAGCACAACTAAGTATTTTTGTCATTTCTGATTCTATTGGTGAGACAGCGCAACGTATGGTTCATGCTACATTATCACAATTTCCTGAATTGAACCAAGTCGCGATTAAAAAGTTTCCATTTATTCAAAGTAAAGAAGAGCTTATGAATATTTTAGAGTTGGCAGTTGCAGAACATGCAATCGTCATTACGACGCTGGTCAATCCTGAATTTAATGCACTCGGTAAACAATATACACAAGCACATCAATTACAATATATTGATTACATGACAGACTTAATTGATATGATTCAACAACGGACTGAGAGTCAACCGATTTTGGAAAGTGGCGCACTTCGCAAACTGGATGAACAATATTTTAAACGAATTGAAGCTATTGAATATTCAGTGAAATATGATGATGGCAAACACTTTACAGATATAGGTGAAGCGGATGCATTGATTTTAGGTGTGTCACGGACGTCTAAAACACCACTTAGTATGTATTTAGCGAATAAAGGATATAAAATAGCTAACATTCCGCTAGTGCCAGAGGTCGCTATTCCAGATGAAGTATTTAAAAATAAAAAATTAAAAGTATTTGGCTTAACTGCTAGTCCCAATTATATTATGAATATTCGTAATGAACGAGTAAGAGTGCTTGGTTTGAGTGGTCCTACGAATTATAATAGCGTTGAACGCATTAAAGAAGAATTGGCATATGCTGAAGAAATATTTCATAAATTGAACGCTGAAGTTATTAATACAGAATATCGTTCAATTGAAGAATCAGCATTTCATATTGAGCAATATTTAACATAAAAGGCGAAAAACAGTTGTAGTCACAAAAATTGCTACAACTGTTTTTTTTGCGTGATCTATAATGTTGTGTTTAGATAATAAAGGGTAATAACAATGATATAGCTTAGAGATGGCGAGGTGTTAGCAATGCAAATCATATTAGATCCAGGTATTAGTCCTATTTATAAAGGAATATTACTATTTTTCTTTGTGATTAATTTAGGATTAGCTTTTATTATTATATTTTTAGATCGTGACCGGCGTGACGCTACTGCTACGTGGGCATGGCTGTTATTATTATTTGTAATGCCAATTTTTGGTTTTATAATGTATATATTCTTAGGCAGAATGGTGAAGCAAAAACGAGCACTAAGTATTAGTGAAGGTAAATTAATTGAAGATGATAAACAACGAGTGAATCAACAACTTGAAGATGCAACAGATTATGTGGTTGATACGGAGCATCAAATTACTAAAAAACATTCTGATATTGTGCATACATTATTAACACGAGAACAATCATTTCTTAGTAATAATAATAAAGTTGATATATTTACTGATGGACGTAAGTTATTTGAACAAATGAAAGAAGATTTAAGAAATGCACAAACATACATTCATATGGAATATTATATTTTAAAGTTAGATGGTATTGGTAATGAAATCCTTGAAATATTGGAACAAAAAGCGAGTGAAGGATTAGAAGTTAAATTATTGTACGATGCAGTTGGTTCAAAGTCATTACATAAATCGCGATTTAAGCAATTTCAGCAAAACGGTGGACAAGTAGAGGCTTTCTTTAAAGCGGTAATTATACCTGTGAACTTTAGAATAAATAATCGAAATCACCGGAAAATATTAGTCATAGATGGTCACAAAGGTTATGTTGGTGGTTTTAATATCGGCGATGAGTACTTAGGCAAAGACGAAAAAATTGGTTATTGGAGAGATACGCATATAAGAATTCAAGGTGATGGTGTTGATGCATTACAACTTAGTTTTATAGAGGATTGGAATTCACAATCACGTCGAGAACAATTGGATTATAGTGATAAGTACTTTCCGAATAATGCTCAATCTGAAGGTAATGTGATGATGCAGCTCGCGCTAAGTGGACCTAATGATAATTGGCATCAAATAGAGTTTGGCTATTTAAGAATGATTATGAGTGCGAAAAAATCGATTTATATCCATACCCCGTATTTTGTTCCAGATCGAGGTTACATTAACGCTTTACGGATAGCTGCTAAATCAGGTGTAGAAGTCCATATGATTATACCGAATAAACCGGATCAACCATTAGTTCATTGGGCAACTTTAGCAAGTGTTGCTTTATTAATTGAAGACGGTGTCAATGTGTATACGTATGAGAATGGTTTTATTCACTCAAAAATGCTCTTGATTGATGATGAGGTAGCTAGTGTAGGGTCTGCGAATATGGATGTACGTAGTTTTGAATTAAATTTCGAAGTAAATGCATTTATATATGATGAAACCATTACTCAGCAATTAAAAGCTGCTTTTAACGAAGATTTAAAAGTATCACAAAAATTAACGCAAGAACGCTATGAACAACGTTCAGGTTGGGTTAAATTCAAGCAATCAATTGCTAAATTAGCTTCGCCAATATTATAAAAAAGCTAAGTATTAAAGCTGAAAGCTGCAATTAATAATAGTTAAAGTTAACAGTACAGAAGAGATCCAGATGATAGAATCAACATTTAGTCAATTGGTTACTGTCTCGTGGGTCTTTTTATTGTACGATAACAGTTGTCGTAAGCGTAAAAATCGCTACAATGATAAGTAAGTCGGATAAGGAGGATACATATGCAAGAAAGTTCAGTGAATTACATTTATCGCCAACTGTATAATGACTTGAAGGATGATATTTTGGCATATAAATATGAAAGCCATGAAAAATTACCATCTAAAAGAGCAATGGCACAACACGCTAATATTAGTGTAAATAGTGTGAAGGCAGCATATGAGCAATTATTGGAAGAAGGCTATATTTACACCCAAGAGCGCAAAGGTTATTACATCGAACCTTTAGAACAATTAATTGTGAAACCACAAACTCAAATTCAATTGGAAGATTACTATAGAGAAGCAGCACCACAATATCAATATTCTTTTTCACATATGAGTACTAATATCGAAAACTTTCCGATGGAGACATGGTTAAAGTTACAAAAACAAGTGTTTAGACAATTTACGTCACGACTGTCTTCGATACCTGAGTTTAAAGGGCCTATGGAACTAAGACAAACTATTGCTAAATTGGTATCTTATAAACGTGGCATTCATTGTCATCCAGAACAAATTATTATTGGGTCTGGGACGAATGTACTACTCAAACAGTTGTTAGATGTAATGGAAGAAGATAGTAAAATTGCTGTAGAAAATCCTGGTTATTCCAGATTTAGAGATTTACTCAATCGATCACAAAAAGTAACCATTCCTGTATCGTTAGATAATAAAGGTATCTCAATAAAAGCTTTAAAAGCATTAAATCCTAATTTAGTAATAGTCACACCGTCACACCAATTTCCGATGGGGACAAATATGCCGATTTCTAGACGTATAGATTTATTAAACTGGATGACACAAACGAATGGTTATATAGTAGAAGACGATTATGACAGTGAATTTAAGTATAATACTGATAATATTCCATCTTTGTATAGTTTTGATAAAAGTGGACGAGTTATATATTTAGGAACATTTTCAAAAACATTAATGCCCGGCTTACGCTTAAGTTATATGATTTTACCAACGTCGTTAGTCAAACGCTTTGAAACTACGAATCATAATGTAATTCCAGATTTTTCAATGCTGAACGCACTAACATTATACATGTTGATTAAAGATGGACATTATGAACGCTATATTAAAAAAATGCACCATATTTATGAAGAAAAAAGAATAAAGTTAATTAGAGCATTGAAAAAAGAATTTAAAGATAAAATTACTATTAAGGATACGAAAGCAGGCTTACATTTCATTGTTGAAGTGAAGACGAATTATAGTTACACGGAAATAGAAAGTCGTGCGCACGAACATCAAGTTGAGTTATATACAATAAATAGATTTACGGTGGAACCTGTAGGCGAAACGACAGCAACCAAAACATTGATTATCGGTTTTGCCAATATAGATTTGACTACAATGAGTAAGGCTGTGTCAACATTAAAAGCGATTCTTATCAAGTAACTGGTACCATATGTTTTAGCTATCTGGTCCTTTACATCATACCAAGAATATTTTAAATTTTTAGAAAATAGATAAATTTCCAAATGGTATAACCATCTGTTTGGGTAGTATCGTAAAGATACGTTAGTGGAAATGTAACCGCTTTTTTGGTGGTTCATATTATAAACAGAAAACGGGGGTCTAGATATGACTAAAAATTCAAATGATTATCAAGCGCTAAGAGAAACATATGTGGCAAGAGGGGTAGGCAATGGTAACCTACACGTAGCAGATTATGCTAAAGGTGCAACTATTACTGATATTGAAGGTAATGAGTTTATTGATTTTGCGGGTGCTATCGGTACATTAAATGTAGGACATTCACATCCAGAAATTACCGCACATTTAAAAAATCAATTAGATAAATTTATTCATCCAGGTTTTAATGTCATTATGTATGAAAGTTATTTAAAATTGGCGGAAAAACTGGCACACATTACACCGGGTAATTTTGCTAAAAAATCAGTACTATTGAACTCTGGTGCGGAAGCGGTAGAAAATGCTGTGAAAATTGCTAGAAAATATACAGGTAGACAAGCAGTGGTTTCATTTGTAAGAGGATTTCACGGTCGTACAAACTTAACAATGTCAATGACTAGTAAGGTACGTCCATATAAACTTGGCTTCGGACCTTTTGCGCCTGAAGTTTACCAAGCACCTTATCCTAACGTAGCGGATAAAACTGATGATGTATCACAGGAAGATTTCGAAGCACAAGCGATTGCAAGATTAGAAGATTTCTTTATTGAAACTGTTGATCCTGAAGAAGTAGCGTGTGTCGTAATGGAACCAGTACAAGGTGAAGGTGGTTTTATTATCCCACCGAAATCATTTGTCCAAGCAGTGAAAAATATTTGTGAAGCACATGGTATTGTTTTTGTAGCTGATGAAATCCAAACTGGTTTTGCACGTACGGGTAAATTATTTGCCATTGAACATTTTGATGTTGAGCCAGACTTAATGACTGTATCTAAATCTTTAGCAGCAGGTTTTCCTTTAAGCGGTGTCGTTGGTAAGGCTGAAATTGTCGATAGTGCAAACCCTGGAGAAATTGGTGGTACCTATGCAGGGAATCCATTGGCATGTGAAGCGGCGTTAAAAGTTATTGAAATCATTGAACAAGAACAGTTAAACGAAAAAGCAGAACAAATAGGACAAGCTATCGAAGATAAATTGAGTGCTTTAAGTACAACTCATCATTTTATACAACATACACGTAGATTAGGTGCAATGGTTGCTTTCGAAGTTATCGATCCTCAAACTGGTAAACCTGATAAAGCATTAACAGCTAACATTGTGAAGGTTGCCAATGAACAAGGCTTGTTATTGTTGTCTGCTGGAATTAAAGGTAACGTCATACGCTTCCTAACGCCTTTAGTGATTACAGATGAAGAACTTACACGAGGCTTTGATATTTTAACGGCAGCATTAAACGAAGTAACTTCAACACAACAGGTATAATATAAGTAAGACAGTATTGTGGCTTAAACGTATTGACAATTATCTGTTTCAATATCGAGCTTTACTGTTGAAATAATAAAGGGGGTCATTGTGATGACAAAATTAGAAGTAATTAATCCAGCAACAGAAGAAGTAATATCTACTTTAGATTATACGCCTGAAGTTGAAATCAATGCTCAAATAGATCGTGCTCAAGAGGCATTTCAATCGTGGAAAGCCGTAGATGCACATGAACGTGCGGCAACATTATATAAATGGGCGGAACTCATTGATAATAACATTGATGAATTAGCAGAGCTTATCACATTAGAAGGTGGCAAGCCGTTTGCTGAAGCTAAAGGTGAAGTAACATACGCTAATTCGTATGTGAAATGGTATGCCGAAGAAGCCAAGCGTGTATATGGACGTACAATTCCGGCTAATACACCAAACAAAAAGATTCTTGTAGACAAGTTTCCTATTGGTGTTGTGGGGGCTATTACGCCATGGAATTTCCCTGCAGCCATGATTACACGTAAAATCGCACCAGCAGTAGCGGCTGGTTGTACAATTGTTTGTAAACCAGCTGTTCAAACGCCATTAACGACGATTAAATTAATTGAATTAGCACATAAAGCAGGTTTTCCTGAAGATGTTATATCTTATGTCATTGCATCAGGTAGGGATGCAGGTGAATTATTCACGAGTCATGAAGCAATTCGTAAAATCACATTTACCGGCTCTACACCAGTAGGGAAAAAATTAATTCAACAGGCTTCAGACTCTGTGAAAAATGCAACTATGGAATTAGGGGGGCTGGCACCATTCATTATTCATAGCGATGCGGATATAGATGCAGCAGTTGAAGAAACAATTGCCTCTAAATTTAGAAATGCAGGCCAAACTTGTATTTGTGCTAACCGTATTTATGTTCATCAATCCATCGTAGACGAATATACCAAAAAATTAACTGCGAAAGTACATGAACTTAAAGTAGGTAATGGCATGGATGAAGGTGTGAAAGTTGGCCCATTAATTAATAGTGATGCAGTTGCTAAAGTTTTAGATCAAGTGACAGATGCATCAACCAAAGGTGCTTCTATTTCACGTTCACTTGATGACATGACAGCGTTAGGTGGCAATTTCTTACGACCAGTTGTGATAGCGAATGCCACTCAAGATATGAAAGTAATGAACGAGGAAACATTTGGTCCATTAGCACCAGTTATGGCTTACGATGATATTGATGAAGTCATTCGCATCGCAAATGACACACCATTTGGCCTAGCTGCATACTTCTTTACGAATGATTATCGCACAGGTTTAAAATTCTATAATGAACTTGAATATGGCGTTATTGGTTGGAATGATGGTGGGCCATCTGCAGCCCATGCACCATTCGGTGGTGTCAAAGAAAGTGGTTATGGTCGAGAAGGTGCAACTGAAGGCATAGAACCATATTTAGAAACTAAATATTTATCTATCAAACAATAACTATAACACGACAACAAGTGTGTTAAGCTATCACATCGACACGCTTGTTGACATTTATGTGGATTAATAGAATTTAATATAAGGGGTACGATATATGAAATCTCAGTTTAATAAAACAATGAATATCGTAGATGTACTGTTTTTAGCAATCGGTGCAATGCTCGGTTGGGGTTGGGTAGTATTGTCAGGTGAATGGGTTTCTACGGCTGGTTTTATCGGTAGTATTATCGCATTTGTTATCGGTGGTATTTTGGTCATTGTCATAGGTTTGACCTACGCTGAATTAGCTTCAGCCATACCAGAAACAGGTGGTGGTTTTGTTTTTGTAAAAAAAGCCTTTGCACCTGGCGTTGCTTTTATTTCAGGGTGGTCTGTGTTGTTTGGCTATGTATCAGTCATTACGTTTGAAGCAGTTGCATTACCAACAGTGATAGACTATGTTATCCCATTTCAACATCAAGGATTACTCTGGAATGTTGCAGGCTGGGATGTGTACTTAACTTGGGTACTCATCGGTTCGCTTGGTAGCATTATTTTAACATCGCTTAATTATTTTGGTGTAAAACCTGCAGCGGTATTGCAGACCGTTTTTACGATATTTATTGTAGCGGTAGGCTTGCTTTTAGTAGGTGGTGCAGGATTTAATGGTGATTTTAGTCAGCTAAAACCATTTGAAAATGGTGCAGGTGGCACATTATCTGTGTTAATGATGATACCATTTTTATTTGTAGGTTTTGATGTTATACCGCAAATTGCTGAAGAAGTAAAAGCACCAGCCAAAAAGATAGGAAGCATTTTAGTAGTTTCAATTATTGCTTCAGTTATTTTTTATTTGTTAATTGTTTTTGGTGTAGCGACAGGATTAACACCGAAAGAATTATCAACGAGTAGTTTAGCTACTGCAGATGCTATGGTAAATCTATTTGGTAGTGGTGGATTTGGTGTGTTACTTGTATTAGGTGGTGTTGCTGGTATCATCACGAGTTGGAACGCATTTATTATTGGTGGTAGCCGTATTTTATATGCTATGGCTAAAAATGGTATGATTTCTGAGTGGTTTGCTTATATTCATCCTAAATATAAAACACCTACGCACGGAATCCTATTTTTAGGCGTTTTAGCATTTGTCGCACCGTTATTAGGTCGTCCGGCATTACAATGGATTGTTAATGCTGGCGGAATTGGTGTTGTGTTAGGTTATTTACTTGTAGCTATTTCTTTTGTGAAATTAAGAAAGTCTCAACCAGACTTGGTCAGACCGTATCGTATTAAAAATGGTATAGCAGTAGGTATCACTGCGATTGTATTAAGTATTGGTTTTATCTTGATTTACATGCCAGGTATGCCATCATCTTTATCTTGGCCATCAGAATGGTTGATTGTGTTAGCGTGGTATGTGATTGCTGCGGTATTATATTTCACACAGAAAAGAAAGAATTCAGTTATTGCTTATCAAGCTGAAAAAACAAATTAATATATCAACATACGAGTTAAAGTGAAACTCGCTAATAAAAAAGACTAATCCTTTTTCAAGGTTAGTCTCGTACTGTCAACAAAGTTACTGGCTTTGTTGGCAGTTTTTTTGTGCGCGCTTTCCGCGGGCACTGCCTTAGCCTGTAGTCTTCGGCGAGTGCTATTCCCGCAGGAGTCGGCCCAAAGCACTGCCAATACTATAGAAAAGTCTTTAGGAGAACTAATATTTAAAGTCTGTTTACCGTCAATAAAACAAAAGGGTACAGGTCAAATTTCTGGCTTTGTTGGCAGTTTTTTTGTGCACGCTTTCCGCAGGCACTGCCTCAGCCTGTAGTCTTTGGAGAGTGCTATTCCCGCAGGAGTCGGCCCAAAGCACTGTCAATAATATAGAAAAGTCTTTAGGAGAACTAATATTTAAAGTCTGTTTACCGTCAATAAAACAAAAGGGTACAGACCAAATTTCTGGCTTTGTTGGCAGTTTTTTTGTGCACGCTTTCCGTGGGCACTGCCTCAGCCTGTAGTCTTCGGCGAGTGCTATTCCCGCAGGAGTCGGCCCAAAGCACTGCTAATATGATACTAAAATATTACTTATACAAAGGCTATGTAGCATAAAATTAACGAGCCAAAGAATTCAAGAAATAGAAATAAATGTAGTTATCGTTTGTACTTGGCTATAGCTTTTAGATAAAGTACTTCATTTTAGAATTTTAAGTAAAAACTATACGTGCTTTTTACGATGCAGAGGGATTAAAAATGTTTTCAAGTATACCAGCTGATTTGTGCTACTATTAATCTAAAAAAAGACTAATCCTTTTTCAAGATTAGTCTTTTTTGAGTCTTTATAGAAATTGATAATAATATTACTTAGGAAATATAGTGACGGATTTAGGCATTTTTATTTACTGAAGCATCGTAAATTGATTCAATCGTTTCGCCTAAAATACGGTCGAATTCTTCGTCACTTTGATTTACATTTAAATCATTAATCAATGCACGTGAGAAGCTTGCGATTAGTCCATCATTGGCTTTAAGTAAATTGTTAGCTGCTTCTCTACTATAACCACCAGATAATGCAACGACACGTACGACATTTTGATGGTTAATTAATGTTTGATATTGATTAGGATTAGTAGGAATCGTTAATTTCAGCATGACTAACTGGTCATCATTTAACTTGTTTAATTCAGTTAAAATAGAGTCAGCTAAATATGCTTCAATATCAGCTTTGTTTTCTGCGTTTATGTTGACTTCTGGTTCAATAATTGGGACTAAACCAGCAGCGATAATTTGTTTAGCTACATCAAATTGTTGTTTAACGACTAAATCAATGCCGTCTTTATTTAATTCAAGAATGTTAGAACGCATCTTAGTGCCAAAAATTTTATGCTCATTTGCGCGACTTAATAAACTATCTAATTCTGGCATTGGTTTCATTAATTGAACACCGTCTTTTTGTTCAGCCAAACCTTTATCTACTTTTAAGAATGGTACAATGCCTTTATCTGCAAGGTAATCACCAGTGTGTTTACCTTCGACTGTACGATCCATTGTTTGTTCGAATAAAATTGCTCCGACAATTTTGTCTGAAGTAAATGCAGGTGAAGCGACGATGCGAGTACGCATATCATGAACTAAATTGAACATTTCATCTTCACTATCATATTGATCTTCAGTCACGCCATAATCTTTAAGTGCTTTTGGTGTACTACCGCCACTTTGGTCTAACGCCGCAATAAAACCTTTTCCAGTTTTGATTTTTTCAAGTTGTTCTGTATTCATTGCTTTCACTCCTTATATTTTATTCTCTTCTAGTATGATAAAAAATTTCGAATAACGCAATTGTTATACTATACAGTTGTAAAAGAAAGCCCACGTTTAAAAAATTATAGTTATTTACGATGTAGTGTTCGGCAAGCATAGTTTCGCTATTTATTTACGCACGCTTAGCATAAAGACAGGTGCTGGATTGTAAAAGGCATCTTGATGCTGATAAACACGTCCATGTACGGAAGTATCTGCAGTAATGTCTTCGTAACCTAACTCAAGTAATAATTGAAAGTCATAAGTAGGTCTAGGTTGTTTATTAATTGTTAAATTTTGTTTGATGGTCTCACTTTCTGTTAACATATCATCTCCGAGTTTTGCATGGGCATGGTCATTCGTGAAATCTTGATAAGATGTGAAGCTATCTTGGCCATAATTAGCATCGATATTGATTAAAATACCATCCTGTTTTAAGACACGCAGCCATTCTTGATATGCTGCTTTTGGATGTGGTAGTAACCACGTCACATTGCGTGCAATGACTACATCAAATGTTTGATTATCAAAGTTTAAAGATTCTGCATCCATAATTTGAAAATCTATAGTTTGTTGAAAACGAGCTGCGTTCTGTTGCGCAGAGTGAACCATCTCAGGAGATAAGTCAATACCGTTAACAGTTGCACCTTGTTGTGCGCATAAAATAGCTAAAAAGCCAGCGCCTGTACCAATATCTAAAATACGCATATTTGGACGAATCGTAATATAACGTGAAATTTCAGTTAACCATGATGTTGCATGGTCACTTTCCAATTCAGCTTGTTTATCTTCACTAAAAGTGGTGGCACGTTTATTCCAATAATCAATAATTTGTGTTTTGTTCGTTTGTGTCATATAACAACCTCATTAATATAAAATTTTAAGCTATGTAATGTGTAAAAGACGATTCTATTATAACAAATTGAAGTGTTCCAATGTTAATTGGTAACATGCATAAGCATATTTAGTTGCATTTTAGTAATGAATCATGAACTATAGAAAGTAAGCGCGTTACAAATTGTATTACTGTAACGATAAAATAAAACAAGGGTAGGAGATGCTGTCATGAAAATAGGGACAATTGGTACTGGTTTTATAGTCGATCGCTTTTTGTCAGCGATTGGTGAAATTGAAGACGTTAGTTGCGTTGCTATGTACACACGTAATTACGATAATGCTAAGGTGTTAGCGGACACTTACGGTATTGATACGATACATACAAATATAGATGCTTTTTTTAATGATAATACTATAGATGTAATATATATTGCTTCACCTAATAGTTTGCATTATAAGTATGCAAGTGAAGCACTCAAACATGGTAAACATGTTATTTGTGAAAAACCATTAACATCAACAGTAAAAGAAGCAGAAGCACTTATCCAATTAGCACGTGACCAAAAACTAATGCTGTTTGAAGCCATAACGACGATACATTTACCCAACTATCAACTAGCAAAAGCGCAGTTACATAAATTAGGACATATTAAAATGATTCAATGTAATTACGGAAAATATTCAAGTAGATATGATGCCTTGTTACGTGGAGAGTCACCGAATGTTTTTAATCCTAAATTTTCTGGAGGGGCGCTAGCGGATATTAATATTTATAACTTACACTTTGTGCTCAGCCTCTTCGGAGAACCTCGAGACGTGCAATATATGGCAAATAAACATGCCAATGGTATTGATACTTCTGGTATATTAACCCTGCAATATGATGATTTTCTTGCCACGTGTGTTGGTTCTAAAGATACGAATGGTATAGATTTCATACAGATTCAAGGTGAAGAAGGATTTATGCATATAGAGAATGGTGCAAACGCTTTTGATAAAGTAACATTGCATCTTAAAGATGGTCAGTATGAGTTAAATAATCAACTCACAGACAATTTGCTATACTATGAGACTGTTGATTTTAAAGAGATTTATGATCAAAGTGATTATACAAGGTGCTATGACTTGTTAACACATTCACTAGCAGTGATGAGAACATTTGAACAAGCAAGACAGACTGCTGGCATTGCTTTTGCGTCTGACCAACAATAGTTTATTAATACAAACAAAAAGCTGGAACATATGTCATGTTCCAGCTTTTTGTTTGTATTGACGGTAATCATAAATCATAAACTGAATGTTCAACAATGTAACATAATAAAGTTAGAGTTTAAAAACACTTAAAAAATATGATGTACGCGTGGATTTGAACCGTAATCATTTACCTGCTTATCTCCTGGTAGTAAAGAAAAAATCAATATCAAAATTGATACGACTAAGGAAAAAATACTAATAGGGAAAGTGATGATGATTGCAAACGTCCCTGTTGGTGCAATATAGCTCAGTAACTGCGTATACAGTATTGTAATACCGAATAATGTTGGTAATAACATTGTTCTTCCAGAATCATGTAATCTACGTGTTGATACAGCATAATCAGGAACAAAAAAGATTAAAGCGAGTAGTGTGTTTACTATTGAAATACTTTGTTCAGAAAAACTTAAAACAGTAGCACAAAAAATATTAATCACAGCTGTAAAAATAACATGATTTAATAATATTGGATACCACAGTGCTTTACGTCTAGAACGCCCCTTAAAGTTTAAAGCATTGCGCCAATATTCAGCATAAAAAGTCCACATAACATTCCCTCGTTTCATAGATAAAACAATTTTTATAATACCAATACTACTTAAAACGTGTGTCCTTGACAATAACTATTCGCTTATTGAAATAAAAATCATGGAATTTATTAATTTTTATGAGTAAGAAATAATGTTACCACGCAAAATACGAAATATTTACTTTCCGAGAATAATAAAATACATCGATAAATATGGACATATGATGTTTTGCAGAAGAAATAAAATTAGCAAGAAAATGAAGATGATATGTCAAATTGAGTTTAGGCAGTGCATGCAAAAAATAGCGTGTATTTTAATTTTTTTAAATGGATATTTATGCTATAAAAACGAATAAAAATTCATCATTGCACCGTTGTAAGATTTGTTCATTTCGTTAAATTCAAATTTAACACTATGATTGTGGCGATTTTTATGAGAAAGAAAAATATGTAATATATATATTTATTCATCGTGAAAGATTCTGAAAACTGTATGCAATTTGCATTATTATATATTTTTAGTTAACCTCATGTTTGTGAATTAAATCTTATGCATTTGTTTTCGCGCTAGCGTAATGAAATGTTTGGAATATGAAAATCAATTTGATTGGGGGACCCATTTTTGGATAAAGAAAAAGAACGTAGAAGTAAGGTTATGGATTGGACAACCTTCATAGGTGCTTTTGCTATTTTATTAATTTGTGTTATTCCTATGATGGTTTTTCCAAAAGCAAGCGAAGTTTTTATTACTCAATTAAATGATATAGTGACTACCAATTTAGGTGTCGCATACATAGTTATCGGTTTGGCAGTATTAATTTTTGTACTGTACATTGCATTTGGTAAGTATGGAAATGTCACGTTAGGTCGTGCGAATGACCGACCTGAGTTTAATACATTTAGTTGGGCAGCAATGTTGTTTTGTGCTGGAATCGCTTCTGATATTTTATATTGGGGATTAATAGAATGGGTTTATTATTTCCAAGTTCCACCGCATGGGGCAAAAGGTAAGTCAGCGGAAGCTTTAGAATATGCCACAATGTATGGCATGTTCCATTGGGGACCAATTGCATGGGCATCATTTGTATTGCCAGCATTAGCTATTGGTTATTTGATTTTTGTGAAAAACAAGCCAGTTTATAAAATTAGTCAAACGATGAGACCAATTTTAAAAGGTCACACGGATGGATTTATTGCTAAAATTATTGACGTATTATTTATACTTGGTTTAGTTGGTGGAACGGCGACGTCATTAGCATTAGGTGTGCCAATGGTTTCAGCCGGTTTGGAAAATCTTTTTGGCGTTGACGGTAATAGTATGATTACCAAAAGTATAGTTTTATTAGGTGTTACTGCTATTTTTGCTTATAGTTCATACTCGGGTTTGAAAAAAGGTATTAAAGTTCTCAGCGATGCCAATGTGATATTAGCATTTGTTTTACTAGCATTTGTACTCATTGTCGGGCCAACATTGTATATTTTAGAAAATACAGTGACAAGTGCCGGTAATATGTTTAAAAACTTTTTCCAAATGGCGACTTGGTTAGAACCAGAAGCGAGTATACCTGGTAATAAAGATACGAAATTCCCTGAGTCATGGACAGTATTCTATTGGGGTTGGTGGTTCGTTTATGCGCCATTTATCGGCTTATTTATTGCTCGTATCTCACGTGGCCGTACACTGAAAGAAGTTGTTTTAGGAACGATAATATATGGCACATTCGGTTGTATGTTGTTCTTTGGTATCTTTGGAAACTATGCAGTATATTTACAAGTTTCAGGTACTTTTGATGTTGTAAGTCATATCAATTCGATGGGACCAGAAGCAACCATAATTTCAATTTTAGATCATTTGCCGTTAGGTAAGGTTGTCATTGTATTATTCTGTATCTCAGCTATTTTATTCTTAGCAACGACATTTGATTCAGGAGCATATATCTTAGCTGCTGCATCACAAAATATGGTTATTGGAGAGCCAATCAAAGCCAATCGTCTATTTTGGGCTTTTGCATTATGTTTACTACCATTTTCATTAATGTTAGTAGGTGGTGAGGAAGCGATGACCGTACTTAAAACGGCCACCGTAGTTTCCAGTGTGCCACTGCTAGTCATATTTGTGATGATGATGTACTCGTTTATTCAAACGTTAAATAAAGATCGATTGAAATTACAACGTCGTGCTGATAAATATAAAGAGATAGAACGTCGTTCATTGCGCATTACGCAAATTGGTGAGAAAAAGCAAGATGATAACTTATAAATAACAGAAGCGCAAAAGTATTAGTTATAGCGCTAAGCTGTCGACAATGTCACTGACCTTGTCGGCAGTTTTTTTTGTGCACTTTCTGCGGTCACTGCCTCAGCCTGTAGTCTTCGGCGTGTGCTGTTCCCACAGAAGTCGGCCCCCGGCAATGATGACTAGTATTGAAAAAAGCTTGGTTTGAAGCGCATTTGCAATGCAGTCAGCTACTGCCAATATAACAAGAGACTAGGACAATCAATATTGTCCTAGTCTCTTGTCTACGTTACTTAATTTCTTTTTGCTCTGGAATTGGGAAATATTCAAAAATTTCACCTGATTCAATTGCGTCACTTAAATTTGCTAACCATTCATAGTAAGGCAACGTATCGATAAGTTGTTGCTTTATTGTTTCAGCTTCGGTTTTAGTAGTTGCGTCTACCTGTTCATCATTGATGAGCTTATCTAAAAGTGCAACAGCTTCATAAACACCATCACGATTAATTTCAATCTCTCGATTCCATTTATGAGGGAAGAAGTTACTGAAGAAATTGAAAAAGTTTTTTTCTGCAATAAAGTGTTGCTTTCTACTACCACGCGTGAATTTTTGTTTCACGATATCGTATTCTTGTAAACGTTTGACACCGGCACTCATACTAGGTTTACTCATTTGAAGTTGTTGACGCATTTCGTCTAAAGTCATGCTTTCTTCAAATAACATCGTGCCATACAAATTTCCGACGCTCCGATTAATACCATACAAGTCCATAGTTGCACCGATTGCATTGATAACAATATCTTTAGCTTGGTCTACTAACACTTCAGGTTGTTCTTTATTCACCATAAGGTGCACCTCCAAATCCATTCATAATATTATTAATAAAATAAGACGCGTTGATACCAATATTACCATAATACTACATGATATTTTGATGTATAGCGTCGATTTTAATAATTAAATGCGTTTGACACACTTTCAATTACTATGCTAACATAAGTTTGTAAAATTCGTTAAATAAAAATTTAACAAAGTTAACGGAGGTATTTTGATGGAACTTGTAAACAATTTATCTCGTCGTCAATATATTGATGGTGAGTGGGTAGATAGTGCAAATAATGAAACACGTAAAATTATCAATCCATATAATCAAGAAACAATTATAGAAGTTGCAGAAGGCACAGCCGAAGATGCTGAACGCGCAATTTTGGCAGCGAGAGAATCGGTTGAATTAGGTGAATGGACTCAAGAAACAAGTGAAGTCAGAGCACAGAAAGTAAGAGCAATTGCAGATGCAATCAAAGCGAATAAAGAAGAATTAGCAAGACTAGAAACATTAGATACTGGTAAGACTTTGGAAGAATCATATGCTGATATGGACGATATCCATAATGTCTTTATGTATTTTGCAGGTTTAGGCGATAAAGACGGAGGTGAATTAATCGATTCACCAATTCCAAACTCAACAAGTAAAGTTGTAAAAGAGCCTGTAGGAGTGGTGACACAAATTACACCATGGAATTATCCTTTATTACAAGCTTCATGGAAAATTGCACCAGCATTAGTAGCTGGTTGTTCCTTAGTTATGAAGCCAAGTGAAATTACGCCTTTAACAACGATTCGAGTATTCGAATTAATGGAAGAAATAGGTTTCCCTAAAGGGGTTATCAACTTAGTCTTAGGTAAAGGATCTGAAGTAGGAGAACCGTTATCTTCTCATCCAGAAGTAGACTTAGTTTCTTTCACAGGTGGAATTCAAACTGGTAAACACATTATGAAGCAAGCAGCGGACCATGTGACAAATATCGCCCTAGAATTAGGTGGTAAAAACCCTAACGTCATCTTTGACGATGCTGATTTTGATTTAGCAGTGGATCAAGCTTTAAATGGTGGTTATTTCCACGCAGGACAAGTATGTTCCGCAGGTTCTAGAATTATTGTGCATAACGATATCAAAGATAAATTTGAAGCAGCACTAATCGAACGTGTAAAAAATATCAAATTAGGTAATGGCTTTGATGAAACAACAGAAATGGGACCAGTCATTTCTGCAGAACATAGAACGAAAATTGAAAACTACATGGAAATTGCTAAAGATGAGAACGCAACAATTGCGATTGGTGGTAAACGTCCAGAGCGTGAAGACTTACAAGATGGTTTCTTCTTTGAACCAACTGTAATCACGAACTGTGATACATCAATGCGAATCGTGCAAGAAGAAGTCTTTGGCCCAGTAGTGACAATCGAAGGTTTTGATACAGAAGCAGAAGCAATCCAATTAGCGAATGATTCGATTTATGGATTAGCTGGTGGCGTCTTTACGAATGATGTTGGCAAAGCAGAACGCGTTGCGAGTAAGTTGAAAATGGGTACGGTATGGATTAATGATTTCCATCCATATTTTGCACAAGCACCTTGGGGCGGCTATAAACAATCAGGTATTGGTAGAGAATTAGGGAAAGCAGGTCTAGCAGAATACCAAGAAGAAAAACATATATTGCGTAATACTAATCCAGAAGCAGTGAATTGGTTTGGTAAATAAGTGCACAATCAAGACAAACTTAGGAGGTTTTTACACACATGAAACAATCTTATGATTATATAATTATTGGTGGCGGTAGTGCTGGTTCAGTACTAGGCGCACGTTTAAGTGAAGATAAATCGAAAAACGTATTAGTGTTAGAAGCAGGACGTAGTGACTATTTTTGGGATTTATTAATTCAAATGCCAGCAGCGTTAATGTATCCAGCAGGTAATAAACTATATGACTGGATTTATGAAACAAATGCAGAACCATTTATGGATGGTCGTAAAGTAGGACATGCCCGAGGTAAAGTGTTAGGCGGTTCAAGTTCTATTAACGGTATGATTTATCAACGTGGTAATCCACTTGATTATGAAAAGTGGGCAGAACCAGAAGGTATGGAAGGCTGGGATTTTGCACACGTCTTACCATATTTCAAACGATTAGAAAATACATTTGGTGCAACAAAAGACGATCAATATCGTGGTCATCATGGTCCGATAAAATTAAGACGTGGACCAGCAGATAACCCATTATTCCAATCATTTTTCGAAGCTGGTGTAGAAGCGGGTTATAATAAGACACCAGATGTGAATGGTTACCGTCAAGAAGGTTTTGGACCTTTCGATAGTAACGTAAGTAATGGTCGTCGTGTGTCAGCTTCAAGAGCATACTTACACCCTGCAATGCGTCGTAAAAACTTAGATGTTGTAACACGTGCATTTGTTACGAAAATCAACTTTGAAAGTAATAATAAAGTTTCTGGCGTTACATTTAAACGTAATGGTAAAGAACAAACGATAAATGCGAAAGAAGTTATTTTATCAGGTGGCGCCATCAATACACCACAATTATTACAATTATCTGGAATTGGTGATGCAGAGTTCTTAAAATCTATGGATATCGAGCCACGTATTGATTTACCTGGTGTGGGTGAAAACTTTGAAGACCATTTAGAAGTTTACGTACAACATAAGAGTAAAGAACCTATTTCATTACAACCTAGTTTAAATAAACTTAAAATGCCTTGGATTGGTATGCAATGGCTATTTGCACGTAAGGGTGCGGCAGCATCTAACCACTTTGAAGGTGGGGGTTTTGTTCGTTCAAATGAAGACGTAGATTATCCAAACTTAATGTTCCACTTCTTGCCGATAGCTGTAAGATATGATGGTCAAAAAGCACCAGTTGCACATGGGTATCAAGTGCACGTAGGACCAATGTACTCTAACTCACGTGGACATTTAAAAATTAAGTCCAAAGACCCATTTGAAAAACCAGAATTTATCTTTAATTATCTATCAACAGAAGAAGATAAGCGTGAATGGGTAGAAGCAATTCAAGTTGCGCGTAATATTTTAAATCAATCAGCTATGGATCAGTATAATGGTGGAGAAATTTCACCTGGGCCAGAAGTACAAACACCAGAAGAAATTATTGACTGGGTTAAACGTGATGGCGAAACAGCTTTACACCCTTCATGTAGTGCGAAGATGGGTCCGGCATCAGATCCAATGTCAGTAGTTGATCCAGAGACAATGAAAGTACATGGTATGGAAAACTTACGTGTTGTGGATGCTTCAGCAATGCCACGTACAACAAATGGTAATATCCATGCACCAGTATTAATGATGGCAGAAAAAGCAGCAGACATAATTCGTGGTAAAGAATTATTAGCACCTGAGTATGTTGACTACTATCAACACGGTGTTAGTGACAAAGATGCTGGAACAATTAAATAATAGCGTCAAAGCTGTAAAATAATTGTAGAGTAAAAGAACTTGGAACGTGTTTAATGTTCCAAGTTCTTTTTGTCTATCTATAGTAAGTGACGATGTAAAATGTTAATTTAAATAGTTTTATGCTTTATAACTTTACATGTTGTTGATAGGCATGAAGTAATTTATAAGTTGTACGAATTGTAGGTATTGCTAAATTGTGTTTAATTCCCTTATGAAAGATAAAACCTTGTATGGCTTCTACTTCTATAGGACGTGAGTGTAAATAGTCATAATACATACTTGTACCCATTTCATCAGGATAACCATTATAAATAGAAAAGATGTCATCAACAATAGTTTGAGGTAACTGAATGCCTTCAGCTTTAGCAACTTGTACACCTTCAAGTAATAAGTCACGACATAATTGTTTAGCCTCTTCAGTTTGTAATACTTTGGCAGGTGTTTGTGTTAACGCAGTAACTGTATTAATACCCAAATTAACAAGCAATTTATACCAAATTTTAGTAGTGATATCGTCTTCTAAAACTAAAGTGAGTTGTGTATGTTGAAGTTGTCGTGCAAGTGCTTGTGTATGTGAATCTTTTTGAATATGAAGTATTTCATCTCGATAGTGCAACACGTTATCGTGCTGCTTTTGGCCACTAATATAGACTACTGCTTGATAGATATGCGGTAGCTGTAAACTATCTGTATTGACGTAACCATTTTGCGCTAAAATTACAAGTGTATTAGAGGAGCAAATCCTTTGTATATGAGGCGTTACAGAATCTAATTGATACGTTTTGACAGCAACAAATACAACATCAACCTTACCTTTAGCTTCGGTTAATGGTGTGACATTTAGCGGTTGTGCTACATTATTATCTCCCGGGTAATAATTGATCGTCTTATGTTGACGTCCTAATAAACTTACAGTAGAAAAAGATTTTTTGAGTTCATAAGCGATAGTACAACCTACAGCACCTGGTCCAATTACAGCAAATTTTGTCATATCTTACTACTTCCTTTTTGGGTATGATTTTTATATACTATTGCTAATATTATAACAAATGGGGTTAAATGATGGTTAAAACTATAAGTGATTTATTAACAATGAAACAAAATAAGGAAAAGATATCTATGCTCACTGCCTATGACTATCCAAGTGCCAAACAAGTAGAAGCAGCGCATATTGATACGATATTAGTCGGTGATTCTTTAGGTATGACAGTGCTTGGTTATGACAGTACAGTTCAAGTTACTTTAGACGATATGATACATCATAGTAAAGCTGTGAAGCGAGGCGCACCGAATACGTTTATCGTTGTTGATATGCCTTTTGGGACGGTGGGCAGTAATCCAGACCAAGATATAGCTAATGCAGTTCGTTTATATCAACAAAGTGGGGCACATGCGATTAAAGCTGAAGGTGCACATATTGAATCATTTATTATACGTTGTAAAGCATTAGGCATCCCAGTCGTACCCCATCTTGGGTTAACACCACAAAGTGTCGGTATTATGGGTTATAAAATGCAAGGTGCTTCGACTGAAGCAGCACAACAGTTAGTAGCTGATGCACAACGCATGGAACAAGCTGGCGCAATTATGCTTGTGTTAGAAGCTGTGCCTAGTGACTTAGCACGTAAAATTAGTAAGACTTTGACTATTCCGGTGATCGGTATTGGTGCAGGTGTTGGTACAGATGGGCAAGTATTGGTCTATCACGATGTTTTAAATTATGGTGTAGACCGACATGCTAAATTCGTCAAACAATATGGTGATTTTGCTATAGGTGTTGAAGCATTGCAACAATACCATACAGAAGTGAAAAAGCATGAATTTCCATCAGTTGAACATACGTACAAAAAGAAAGTTTGGGACGAGGAGTAGAACAATGACACAAGTTATTTCAAATATTCAAGAGATGCAATCGTTAATGCTACAATTAAGAAAATCAAATAAATCTATAGGTTTTGTACCTACAATGGGTGCACTACATGATGGTCATTTAACCATGATGCAACAATCTGTGAGAGAGCAAGATATCACTGTTGCGAGTGTATTTGTAAATCCTTTACAGTTTGGGCCTGATGAAGATTTTGATGCATATCCAAGGCAAATTGAACAAGATGTCAGTTTAGTAGAGACTGTAGGTGTGGATTATGTGTTTTATCCATCAGTTGATGATATGTATCCAGCTGAATTAGGTGTAGCGTTAAAAGTAGGTAGACTTGCTACAGTGTTAGAAGGTGCACAACGACCAGGTCATTTTGATGGTGTCGTTACAGTGGTAAATAAATTATTTAATATTATTCAACCAGATGTTGCTTACTTCGGCAAAAAAGATGCCCAACAATTAGCTATTGTTGAAAAAATGGTAGCAGACTTTAATCATAATATTCGTATTGTAGGTGTTGATATTATTAGGGAAGCAGATGGTTTAGCTAAAAGTTCACGCAATATTTATCTTACTACTCAAGAACGTGAAGAAGCAGTACATTTATACAAAAGTTTGTGCTATGCTAAGCAATTATATGATGAAGGTGAACGTCGCAGTGACGTGCTCATAAAAGGTGTGACACAATGTTTGACCTCTCATACGAGTGGTAATGTAGAAGAAGTTGCTGTATACAGTTATCCAGAATTAAAGGAACAAAAGTACATATCAGGACGTATTTTTATTTCTTTAGCAGTGAAATTTTCTACAGCACGCTTGATCGATAATATTATAATAGGAGAGGTATCTTAATGATTAGAACAATGATGAATGCTAAAATTCACAGAGCCAGAGTGACAGAATCTAATTTGAATTATGTAGGCAGCATTACGATTGATAAAGATATACTAGAAGCTGTGGATATTTTACCTAATGAAAAAGTAGCGATTGTAAATAATAATAACGGTGCGCGTTTTGAAACGTATGTTATTGAAGGTGAACGAGGTAGTGGCAAGATTTGTTTGAATGGTGCAGCGTCACGTTTGGTTGAAGTGGATGATGTTGTAATTATTATGACCTATGTTGCTCTGAATGAAGAAGAACTCCAGTCACATGTTCCTAAAGTAGCTGTGATGAATGAATATAATCAAATAACTCAAATGTTGCATGAAAAAGAGAGTCAAACGATTCTAGAATAATATAATAAAAGTAATCATATTAAACAAACTTATGTTTTTATGATTACTTTTTTTAATTCATTATTATAATCACACATATATAAGGGGATAATAAAATGAAGAAATATAGACTAACGTTCAGTTTAGTGATTATTTTATTTTTGTGTGTTGGTTATACAACGTTAAATGAACTGAAATACTTGGACAAACATACCTCTGTAGTGGCAGTAGGTGACAACTTAATCCATCCTGTAGTTTATAATGATGCGCGTCAACAAGATGGTACGTTTGATTTTAGTGAAATGTATAAACCAGTAGAACAGTATATTCAATCAGCAGATATAGCGTATATTAATCAAGAATCTCCTATGGGTGGAGATGATAAAGCATTTTCAGGTTTTAAACGTTTTAATACACCAAGCCAGTTAGCACAAAATGTAGTAGCAAGTGGTTTTAATCTTATTAATGGGGCTAATAATCATGCTTTAGATCAAGGAGTAGCTGGATTGGAACATCAAATTGATTTATGGAAGCGTCATCGTACAATGTACACTGGTACATTTAAGTCGTCCGAAGATCGTAATAATATTCCAATTAAAAAAGTTAAAGGTATTAAAGTTGCTATGCTGAGTTATACATATGGTACGAATGGTCTAAAGCGTAAAGCGCCTTATCATATTAATTATTTCGATGAAGCGGTGATTAAACGTGATATTGCTAAAGCGCGTAAATTAAGTGATGTAATTATTGTATCCGCGCATTGGGGCAAAGAAGGCAAAAGTAAGCCTAGTAACAAGCAACGGTATTATGCACAATTGTTTGCAGATGAAGGTGTTGATGTTGTTTTAGGTATGCATCCTCACGTTATACAACCAATGGAATGGGTTGAAGGAAAGCATGGTCAGCGTACTTTTGTAGCCTATTCACTGGGAAATTTTCTTAATGGCCAAGAAACAGGTGACGAGAAAAATATCCTTGGTGGAAGTGTGAATTTTGATATTAACAAAAGTCCTAAAGGGGTGTCGATTGAGGATGTACGGTGGAAATCATTAGTCATTCATAATGAAATTGTAGACCCTGGCAATAGCGATAGCAGATATAATTTTGCTGTATATCCGTTACATCGATATCCAACTAAGTTAGCAGATAAACATTCTGTACAGTTTAAAGAAGATAGTGATATGTCTGTAGCGCATTTACAACAACATACACGTTCGATTATAGATGAACAGTTTTTAACTCCAACAAGTTATTGACAGTATAAAGGTGAGCGAGAGGTGTCTAGGAATCATTTCAGTGGATGTAGTGAAAACCGATTTTGTTAGCAGTTTTTGTGCACGCTTTCCGCGGGCACTGCTTCAACCTGTAGTCTTCAGCTAGTGCTATTCCCGCAGGAGTCGGCTCAAATTACTGCTAATATATAGAAAAATATTTTGGAGTACTAATGTTTAAGGTCTGTTTACTGACAATAAAACAAGAGGATACAGACAAAGTTTTCGGTTTTATTGGCAGATTTTTTGTACAGACTTCCGTAGGCGTTGCCTTAGGCTAGTGTCTTTGGCTAGTGGGCTTTCTTCTGTAATTGGCCAAAAAACTTTCAATATTAAACGAACCTTAGGTGAAAGTAGCCTAAGGTTCGTTTATGTTTAAAGCAAGAGATTGAGACGACAAAATTTTTAATAACACTAGGTCTTTGTAGCGCTTCCTATGTGTGTTGTAAGTTAGTGTGTAACTTTTTTAGCTAAATCAGTAATATATAAGAAAAAGTCATCATGATCAACATGAGTAACAACGTCTACTTCTCGACCGTTAGTTTCATCTTGGTAAATTTTACCTTGGCTAGGACCATCAGTGATAACAGCGGCTTTCACAGTGTATTGATGTACTAATTCAGGTTTACCAATATAAGCAGTTGTTAATACATCCCATAAAAAGTAAGTAGAGTTTGTTTGGAAATGTGTTAGTGGTGGAACTGCTGCGTAACTAACTCCTAAGAAATCAACCCCGATATGATGACGTTCGTCGGCCCATTGTTGTCGAATAGCAGGTGTTAACGGTACTTGATTGGTACTTTCAAGCGCAACCATATCAATTGAAATAGTAGTATTAAATACTGCAGCTACAGCCTCAGGGTCCCAAAAAGCATTCCATTCGGCACTGCCATCATGTTCCGGCTCTTCAACATTACCTTTTGATAAGAATGTGCCTCCCATCCATACTAAACGTGCAATATTGTGTTCTATAGTTGGATTTACTGCTAAAGCTTTAGCTAAATCAGTTAATGGTCCAGTAAATAATAAGGTTACAGGCTCAGAAGATTGACTTACTTTGTCAATAATATCTTGATAGGCGTCGGTATCAAGTATTGTAGACTGTGAAGCGGTAGGTTCATTTAAAATAGGTAAAGCATCCATAAAAAAGGCATGCATACGCCAATCTTTAGGGAATGGGTTTTTGCCACGTTCTTTAGAAGCGGCAACATCTATCTGTGTAGTTGAAAAGCGATTGATAATTTTTTGGGATGCACTCGTTGCAGGTTCTACATAACTATCTGCGCCAATTGCACTTACACCAATAAGATTAATGTTTTCCATTTGTAATAATAAGAATAATGAAATTAAATCATCCACGCCACCGTCATGATTAAAATAAAGTTGTTTCATATGTTTGCACCTCCAAGTTAAATATAACTACTTTATTATACCACGCTAAAAAAAAGTGAATTAAGTTGCTTAACCCTTTAATGAACTTATTTATGATTAGTGTTTTAGCAACTTAGTATTAACTTTAAGTGCATAAATAACGAAAGATATTTTAATTTAGCAAAAGTGTGTAAAATTAAAATTTCTAATTTGGTGTTTATATTTATCTGAATAGGTTATTTGTAAAGGTAGATACAAATAAGGGGTGTTTTTGTGTGAAATTCAAAAAGGAAAACGTGAATCACGTTGATTCAAGTAAAGCCAAAAAAACAGTCGTTGCCACGGGGATTGGTAATGCAATAGAGTGGTTTGACTTTGGTTTGTATGCCCAGTTGGCAGTCATACTTAGTGCAAACTTTTTTGGTAATTTACCTCAAGAAATGCAAATCATTTCAACTTTTGCAGTATTTGCATTTGCTTTTATAGTAAGACCAATAGGTGGTATTTTCTTCAGCCACCTTGGAGATAAATATGGTAGAAAAATTGTATTATCTACTACAATTTTATTAATGGCCGCATCTACGTTGATGTTAGGTCTGTTACCAACACAAGATCAAATAGGCATTTGGGCACCTATTTTGTTACTTGTAGTTAGAATGATACAATCCTTTTCAACAGGAGGAGAGTATGCAGGCGCCATGACTTTTATTGCTGAGTCTTCACCTGATAGTACTCGCGGTAAATTAGGAAGTGGCTTAGAAATCGGTACATTGGCAGGTAATATTTTGGCAGCAATATTGGCTGGTACAATGTATGCTTTATTATCAGACCAACAAATGGCTGATTGGGGTTGGAGAATACCGTTTATTATTGCAGCTCCACTAGGTATTGTCGGTATTATTCTGCGTAGTAGTTTGGATGAGAGTCCGGCATATGAATCTACGTTAGAAGAACAAGAAGAATTAGAATATTCTTATTTAGATATCTTCAAATATTATTGGAAAGACGTTATTGTGTGCTTTACTGGTGTAGCATTTTTAAATGTTGCTAACTACATGGTGTTGTCATACATGCCATCATTTTTAAATACCACAATTAATCTAGGTGGTACGATGGGATCTATATTAAGTACGATAACCATGGCACTTATGATACCGGCAGTCTTTTTCTTTGGTTGGTATAGTGATAAAGTGGGCAATAAACGTACAACGATGTTTGGACTTGCAGGATTTAGCTTATTTTCAATTTTGGCATTTTGGCTAATGACTATACCATCCATTCCAGTTGTAATTATAGGTCTCTTTATTATTGCACTGTTTATGTCAACGTTTGAAGGTGTTATGCCTTCAGTGTTACCAAGTATGTTCCATACTAAAGTAAGATTGCGAACATTATCATTGGTATATAATATTGGTGCTGCTATTTTTGGTGGCCTAACGCCATTCATTTTATCAACTTTAGTGGAAACAACTGGCCAACAAATTGCACCATCTTATTACTTAGTAGCTATTAATGTTATTGGTTTATTAATCTTTGGCTTTATGTTCAAGTCAACGTCAAATAAATCATTACGTGGTGCATATCCGAATGTAGAAAGTCAGTCAGAGTATGAAGAAGTTATTAAGAATCCTAAAGATGCACTATGGTGGACAGAAGAAGATAAGCCTCAGTAATGGCTTAGCATATTAAAAAGTAGATAAATATGGGGTAGCAGAGTAATCTTTTGAAAATAAGATTGCTCTGCTCTTCTTTTTTATGCTTATTCGTAGCGTGTAGAATTTTACGGCAGCGTATTTGTGTTACATTAAATCGTACAAAATAAAGGCTAATTTCGTGAGAAAAAATGCATATATCACTCGCAAAGTGTAAAATATATTATTATAGAGAAAAATGTACCAAATTTATAATTTATATGATTATGTAAACGGTTAAATGTTGTTATAAAGGGCTGTATGAGACAAAGTATTGTTCAGTGGAAAGCATAGAAATTATAAAATTTATGAATAAATAAGTTACATAAGCAAGTGCCGATTTATTGACTGTACGTATAGCATAAACGAAGTTAATTCAAAAAAACGATTATGCATCAATTAGCTATATAACGTATTTTTATACAATTAATGTTATATATTGTTAGCTGTTTGACTGGTTTTTAAATAAGTGTATAATAATCGACTATACAATAAAATGTATATTGTGTATAACAAGAATAAAGATGAGTATAAAAGACAAAAAATGTTATAGGGGTTTGTATGGAAAAACAGAATAAGAGTAATAAGATTAATTTAGCGCAACTCGTACTACTAGGCTTAGGATCACTTATTGGTTCTGGTTGGTTATTTGGTGCGTGGGAAGCATCTTCTATTGCTGGACCAGCAGCAATTATTTCATGGATTATCGGTTTTGCGGTTATTGGCTCAATAGCGTATAACTATATTGAAATTGGCACGATGTTCCCTCAATCCGGTGGTATGAGTAACTATGCACAATATACACATGGTTCTTTGCTTGGTTTTATTGCAGCTTGGGCCAATTGGGTATCCCTTGTAACAATTATCCCGATTGAAGCAGTCTCTGCAGTACAGTATATGAGTTCATGGCCTTGGGATTGGGCTAAGTTTATGGGCAATTTAATGGAAGGAGGCTCAATAAGTAATATTGGCTTATTGGCTGTCTTCGTTATTATCATCATATTTTCATTATTAAATTATTGGTCTGTTAAATTATTAACCTCATTCACTAGTCTGATTTCGGTGTTTAAATTAGGTGTTCCATTATTAACAATTATCATGTTAATGATTTCTGGCTTCGATACTGGCAATTATGGGCACTCAGTTGGTACATTTATGCCTTATGGCAGTGCGCCAATATTTGCAGCTACAACAGCTTCTGGAATTATTTTCTCATTTAATGCATTTCAAACTATCATTAATATGGGTTCTGAGATAGAGAAACCAGAAAAGAATATTGCTAGAGGAATAGCTATTTCATTAATATTGAGTGCAGTGCTTTACATAGTGTTGCAAAGTACTTTTATTACATCAATGCCAAGCGATATGTTGCACAGTAATGGCTGGGCAGGTATTAATTTCAACTCACCATTCGCGGATATGGCTATTTTACTAGGATTAAATTGGTTAGCTATTCTACTCTATATTGAAGCAGTAGTCTCACCATTCGGTACTGGTGTATCGTTTGTAGCAGTTACTGGTCGTGTGTTACGCGCAATGGAAAAAAATGGACATATACCGAAATTCTTAGGACAGATGAATGAAAGGTACAAAATTCCACGAGTAGCAATTATTTTCAATGCTATCATAAGTATGATAATGGTTTCTTTATTCCGTGATTGGGCAGTGTTAGCGAGTGTTATTTCAACGGCTACACTAGTTGCGTATTTAACTGGACCTACGACGGTTATTTCATTACGTAAAATGGCGCCGCAAATGCATAGACCATTTAGAGCAAGTATGTTGAAATTTATGGCACCATTTTCGTTCGTTTTAGCTTCTTTAGCAATTTATTGGGCAATGTGGCCAACCACAGCTGAAGTGATTTTCATTATTATATTAGGCTTGCCAATTTATTTCTTCTATGAATATAAAATGAATTGGAAAAACACGAAAAAACAAATCGGTGGTAGTTTATGGATTATTGTGTATTTAATTATTTTAGCTTTCTTATCGTTTATTGGTAGTAAAGAGTTTAAAGGATTAAACTGGATACATTATCCTTATGATTTTGTAGTTATTATCATCGTAGCTTTAATCTTTTATAAATTAGGTACAACGAGTTATTTTGAAAGCATTTATTTTAAACGTGCCAAAAAAATTAATAAAGATATGACTTCACAATTAAAAGTAGAACAAAAATTAGACTCAACAACAGCAGAATAAAGCTTTATAGGAGGATAAAATAACTCATGTATAAAGCCGACAAATAATATTTGAGTATTTGCCGGTTTTATTTATTAACTTAAAACTTGCATAAATTTTGTATGCGTATTTGTGTGTAATTTTACGATGATAACAGTTGTAATAGTTTAAGAGTATGTTATAATTAATTTTTTCAGAATATTAACAATATTTAGAAAAGTATGTGTGGCACAACCCATTGTATGGTTGGATAGTATAGGAATCTTTTAAAAAATTGCAGTTGCCATGTTTTTTTGAAATATTAAATCTATCACAAAAGTTAAAAAGAAGCTGCAATAATGACAAATGGTAAACATTTGATAATAGTGAGTAGCAGGATTAATAACAGAAAAGAAGCTGTAATTTAATTTGACTTATTAACAGTCGAGGTGTATGATAACGAATATTAATTCATTTTTAAGAATAAATATAAAGAGAGAGGGTTTTGATGAACGATTTAAAGAACGATGTAATTACACATACAGATAAGTATAGTTCGATCAATTATAGTCCAATGAATCTAGTTCTATCCAAAGGTAAAGGTGCGAAAGTTTGGGATATTGAAAACAATGAGTACATTGATTGTATTTCAGGATTTTCAGTTGTTAACCATGGGCACTGCCATCCCAAAATCATAAAAGCATTTCAAGAACAAAGCGAACAGATAACGATGGTCTCTCGTGCTTTATATAGCGACAATTTAGGTGTTTGGGAAGAAAAAATTTGTACATTAGCTAATAAAGATAAAGTATTACCCATGAATACAGGTGCTGAAGCAGTAGAAACTGCGATAAAAATTGCACGTAAGTGGGGCGAAGATGTTAAAGGTGTGCCAGAAGGACGCAGTGAGATTATTGCAATGAACGGTAATTTCCATGGCAGAACATTAGGGGCATTGTCTTTATCATCGCAAGAAAGTTATAAGCAAGGTTTTGGACCTTTATTAGATAACATGCATTACATTGATTTCGGTGATGTAGCACAGCTAAAATCAGAAATTAATGAACATACATCTGCAATTATTTTAGAGCCTATTCAAGGAGAAGGTGGTGTGAATATTCCATCTGATAACTTTATTGCTCAAGTACGTGAACTTTGTGATGAACATAATATTTTATTTATTGCAGATGAAATTCAAGTTGGTCTAGGTCGTACAGGTAAAATGTTTGCAACGGAGTGGGAAGGTGTAACAGCTGATATATACTTGCTCGGTAAGTCATTGGGTGGAGGATTATACCCCATCTCGGCAGTATTAGCAGACGAGTCAGTCATGAATGTACTTACACCAGGTACACACGGTTCGACTTTTGGTGGTAATCCACTGGCATGTGCAGTGTCTACTGCAGCTTTAGATGTATTAATAGAAGAAAAACTTATCGAAAATTCAGCGACATTAGGTCAACAGTTACTGAACAATTTACAGTTGATTGATAGTGATGTAATCGTCGATGTGAGAGGTAGAGGATTGTTTATCGGGATCGAATTGACAGAAAATGCACAACCTTATTGTTTAGAGATGATTAAAAAAGGTGTGTTATGCAAAGAAACACAAGGTAATATTATTCGAATTTCGCCCCCATTAGTTATTGATGAGACAGAAATCACTAAAGTTATCGATGTAATTACTGAAGTATTACAAAAATAAATTAACTTAAAAGACGGAATATTCTGAAAGGACTGAACTAAATGATTGAAGTTGGTATAGTAGGCGGAAGTGGATACGGTGCGGTAGAACTTATTAGATTGCTCGCACATCATCCTAGTGTAAAAATTAAATATATTTTTTCACATTCTAAAGCAGGAGAACTCGTATCTGGAACTTTTCCTCACTTAAACCATTTACCCTATCGTTTTGAGTCTTTAGAAAATAATAATATTACATGTGATGTTGTGTTTTTTGCTACGCCATCAAATATAAGTAAACATTTAGCACCGAAATTTTTAGCACAAAACATTAAAGTCATTGATTTATCAGGTGATTTTAGATTAAAAGATAGAGCGGTGTATGAACAATTTTATGGAGAAACAGCAGCACCGCAATCAGCTTTGGATTCAGCTCAATACAGTATTGCAGAATGGTCGACTATTGACGCTTCTAATACACAATTGATTGCCAATCCTGGTTGTTTCCCTACAGCTACTTTATTAGCATTACACCCATTAGTAGATAGCCAAATAATTCATAATAATTCTATTATTATAGATGCTAAAACAGGTGTTTCCGGTGCTGGAAGGTCACTTGCCCAACATGTGCACTATTCAGAGATGAATGAAAATTTCAGTGCTTATGCTATAGGTAAACATAAACATAAGCCAGAAATTGAACAATATTTAACACAGCTTGCCGATGAAAAAATAGCGGTAACGTTTACCCCACATTTGGTACCGATGACACGCGGTATTTTATCAACGATTTATGTTCAATTAAAAGAACATACAACCACTGAATCCTTGCATGCACAATTTCAGCGTTATTACGCAGATGCGCCCTTTGTACGAATTAGAGACATAGGAGAATTTCCGAAAACGAAAGAGGTAGCAGGTAGTAATTTTTGTGATATTGGTGTGTACGTAAATGAAGAGAATAACCAAGCTATTATTGTGTCAGTCATTGATAATTTAGTAAAAGGTGCTAGTGGTCAAGCAATTCAAAATTTAAACAAACTTTTTGGCCTTGATTCAGCTACAGGATTGAATCAATTGCCAGTATATCCATAGATGGGAGAGATGGGATGGAAGACTATAGTAATGTACAAGTAAAAAGTAAATTAAATGTAGATTTTGAAGGTGATGTCAGCTCACCTCTAGGATTTATTGCTGGTGGTATGCATGCAGGATTAAGAAAACAAAATAATGATTTTGGGTGGATTTTTTCTACTACAGAAGCGCAAGCTGCTGGTGTGTATACGTTAAATCGTTTTAAAGCTGCGCCTTTGATCGTGACACAAGAAAGCATAGCTCAAAATCAAACATTACAAGCCATCGTAGTTAATTCTGCTAATGCCAATGCCTGTACAGGTGAACAAGGGCTGAAAGATGCTAAAGATACGCAACAATGGGTGGCAGAACAATTGAAAATTTTACCGACCAATGTTGGAGTTGCTTCCACAGGCGTGATAGGTGAATTTTTACCTATGGATAAAATTTATCATGGAACACAGAATGTATTAAAAGAACAATATAATAATAGTGAGTATTTTAATGAAGCTATTTTAACTACAGATAAATGTACTAAAAATTTAGCTGTTCAAGTAGAAATTGATGGCACAACCGTTACTATTGGCGGAACAGCCAAAGGCTCAGGTATGATTCATCCTAACATGGCCACTATGTTAGGTTTTGTAACTACTGATGCTAATATTGATGGTGAAACATTAAGCCAAAGTTTAAAAATGACGATTGATGATTCTTTTAATATGATTACCGTTGATGGCGATACAAGTACAAATGATATGGTGCTTTGTATGGCTAATGGCCAAGCGAATCACGCTCCATTAACTACTGAACACCCAGATTGGCAAGAATTCCAAGAAGCAATGCATTATGTTTGCCAATATCTTGCAAAAGAAATTGCTAAAGATGGTGAAGGTGCAACGAAGTTAGTTACAGCCAAAGTAACTGGAGCCGTTGACGATATCGATGCACGTAAAATAGCTAAAAGTATCGTGTCATCTAATTTAGTAAAAACAGCAATACATGGTGAAGATGCCAACTTTGGACGTATTGTTGCAGCTATGGGTTATGCTTCTGATCAATTTGAACCAGATGACACTTATGTTTCATTGTGTGATACAGACGTTGTTCATCAAGGAATGTCAGTAGCCTTTGATGAAGTTACGATGAAAGCAAAGCTTGAGCAAGATGATATTGTCATTGAAGCTAAAGTAGGAGATGGTCATGGTAACGCTGTTGCTTACGGTTGTGATTTGACTTATGATTATGTGCGCATAAATGCGTCATATAGAACGTGAGGATGATGAAATGAGTTATATTGTAATTAAAATAGGCGGTAGTACATTAACGAATTTAGATGATTCAATTATCCAAGATATTTATAGGTTAAAACAACAAGGTTATCAGCCAATAATAGTACACGGTGGAGGACCTTTTATTAATACAGCTTTAGCTCATAATGATGTAGCACCTGAATTTAAAGATGGGTTACGCGTAACTTCTGAACAAGTATTAAGCATAACGAGTCAGACACTAATTGGGAAAGTGAATCCTGAATTAGTAAGTAAATTTAATGTACAAGGACAAGGTGCACTTGGACTTAATGGTATAGATGCCCAATTGTTTGATATTGAACCTTTACATCAACAATATGGCTTTGTTGGTGAACCGATCAATATTAATACTGTTGCATTGAATGTGCTAGCATCAGAATTTATTCCAGTTATTGCTTCAATAGGATTGAAACAAGGTACAAAACAACAGTACAACATTAATGCAGATACTTTAGCATATAAAATAGCCGAAGTTTTAGAAGCGCCAATTTATATTTTAAGCGACATTCCAGGGGTGCTTATTGACGAAAAAGTACAGGCGTCACTCAATGCTAAAGATATTCAAAAATATATTGAACAAAAAGAAATCTATGGTGGGATGATTCCAAAGGTTCAAGATGCTGTATTAGCAATTCAACACGGCTGTCAAAAAGTAGTTATTGCAGCAGGTTCGGAAACACACATTGTGGAAAAAGTGCACAAAGGTGATACCGTTGGAACCACTATACATTGATGTATTATTAATAGATAAAAGAGGTTGGGACAAATCAATATTGTCCCAACCTTTTTTATATTATGAAGTTTTAGAGTTATTATGGGCGACTCCAGTGGGAAAGCACTCGCCGAAGACTACAGGATAAGGCAGTGCCCGTGGAAAGCGCGCACAAAAAAACTGCCAACAAACCTGAAAACTTTGTCGACAGTCTGAAACAATCACTACGATTTAGTGAGAGTTTGTTTGGATATTATTTATTGTTGATTATAAGTTGTTAATAATTCGATATAAAAATCAATAAATGTTAAATATTTTTCTTTACTTACACATTCATCTAATTGATGTGGATTTTCACCAGGACCGAAAACTAACAATGGGAATGATTCATCTTTACTTCTTAATAAATTAGAAGCATCTGTAACAGCTACAGTTGGTTCAGCTTGTAAATCTGTAGCAAATATACGATCTCCGATATTTTTAGCTGTATCAATCAAACTATTTTTACCAGTAGTTAATACTGGGTCTAAATCGAGGTATAAATCACTGACCAAGTTAGCGCCTGATTCATTATGTTTTGCTAAAGTATTGTTGAATAATTGTTTAACTTGATTATTGTCATATTCTGGTATAGTTCGAATGTTAAACTCAGCTTCAGCAGATTCTGGGATAGAGTTTACTTGTACGCCACCTTTAATCAATGTATTACTTACAACAAGTCCACTTAATACTTCTTCTACTTGAGCTGCTTGTATGGCTTGTGGTAACTGTTGACTAAATTTAGAAATCATATTAGAAAAATCAAATGCTGTGCCTTTAACTTCTTTAGCTATTTGTGTTGATGTAGTATCGATATCTTGAATAAATTCAATTAATGGTTTAATAGCATTTTTACCTAAGATAGGTAAGGAACTATGTGCAGACACACCATGTGATGTAATACGATAATCCATAGAGCCTTTATGTGCATAAACTAACATGTTTTGACATGGTTCAGCGATGATTAAAGCTTCTACATCATCCATATAACCTTGTTCATATAAACTTTGAGAACCGAGTTGTTCCATTTCTTCACCCGAAGTCGCTAGAAATCTAATTTTCCCGTAGTTTAAAGTATTGCTATTGTTGATTTCTATTAGGGCAATGGCAAGTGCAGCTAAACCTGATTTCATATCTGCAGCACCACGACCATAAAGGAAACCATCATTTTCCGTCAATTGGAATGGTTCATAGCTCCATTGACTACGATCACCTTCGGAAACTACATCCATATGACCTGAAATACCAATAACAGGTCCTGTTTCACCGATTTCAGCAATTAAATTGGCACGACGTTCATCCACTTTTTCAATCGTTGATGTAATGCCGTGTTGTTGAAATAATTTTTGGAAGTATTCACATACTTCAATTTCATTATCATTAACTGTATTCATAGCTACAATATCAGATAATATTTGTACTTTTTCATCAGTTGAAAATGTACTCATGATATATCACTCCTTTGACAAACTATATAAATTATACAGCTATAACAATTGTTTGATAAGCAAAAAGACTTAATGAAAGATTTATTAATATAATTATACAAAATGAAAACGGATTAAAAGTTTTTACAACAGTTTATTATGAACCTCGATAAATGATGATTTGAAAATTTTAGTTGTAAGGGTGAAGTCCTTGTTAGCACTGATAGTCTAAATTGAATTAGACTCCGGGAGGTCTTAAATTCATTTTTAGCGCAACTATAATAGTAAAAAAGAAGTAACAAGTAGTGAAATTTAAGCAGTTGCCAAATAGTGGAGATTACTGTATTAATTTAGGTGACGACAATGTCAATTTACAAAAGAAAGGTTAGAGGTTACATGGAAAAAGTAGTACTCGGTGTAGATATCGGTACGAGTGCAGTTAAAACAATTGTGGTTAACCAACAAGGACAAGTGTTAGCCAGTGCCAATAAGCCAATTACAACGCTACACCCACAAGCAGGATTTAGTGAACAACACCCAGATGAATGGGTGCAAGCCACTAAAGATACATTGCAGACCATTAGTGAGATGGAAAGTATGAGAGTAGTACAAGTAGAAGGAATGTCGTTTTCAGGACAAATGCATGGTTTAGTCCTTGTCGATCAATATGGTGAAGCAATTAGACCAGCCATTTTATGGAATGATACACGAACGACTGAGCAGTGTGAAATTATCAAAAAACGCTTAGGACAATATGTGCTAGGTAATCCTGTGCTAGAAGGCTTTACTTTAACTAAAATGATGTGGGTAAAACAATATGAACCTAGCAATTGGGAACGAACTTATAAGTTTTTATTACCTAAAGACTATGTTCGTTTTAAATTAACTGGAGTATTGTCTATGGAAGTGTCTGATGCTTCAAGCACTTTATTATTAGACCCGAAAACGCAACAATGGTCATATGATACTGGAGCCTTGTTTGGCATAGATGCTCAGATCTTTCCGGATCTAACTTCAGCAGAATCATATGTAGGTAATGTAAAGCCGGATGTAGCAAAGTCTCTCGGTTTGAATACTAATATTCAAGTATTTGCAGGGGGTGGTGATAACGCCTGTGCTGCATTAGGTTCAGGTGTAGTTAAGCCTCATGATACGTTATGTAGTATTGGAACCTCTGGTGTAATTTTGACTTGTGAAGCGAATGCTGCAAGCTATGGTCAAAATATGCACTTATTTCAACATGCTTTACCGCATGTATCCTACATTATGGGGGTAACTTTAGCTGCAGGAGATAGTTTGGCATGGTTCCAAAAAACACTAGCACCAGAGCTTAGCTTTGATGATATTTTGTTACTAGCTCAACAATCATCTATAGGTGCTAACGGTTTATTATTTACACCATATCTTTCAGGCGAACGTACACCTCATGGTGATGCGTATATTAGGGGGAGTTGGATTGGACTTAGTAGTTTGCATACACGTAGTGACATGGCACGTGCAGTGATTGAGGGGATTAGCTATTCCTTGTATGAGTCAATATTATATTTACGAGAAAATGGCAAGTCTTTAACACATATTACTGCTACTGGAGGTGGAGCTAAAAGTGATTTTTGGTTGCAGTTACAAGCAGATATTTTTAATGCGTCTATGCGCAAATTAAGTCATGAAGAAGGTCCGAGTATGGGAGCAGCTATTATTGCAGCAACAGGTGTTAACTGGTTTGATAGTATGGAAGCATGTAGTCGTGTTTTTGTAACTTATGACAAAGAATTTCATCCTGATAGTGTCAATCATCAGCAGTATAAGCGATATTTTGATATTTATCGTCAAGTTTATACACAAAGCCAACCACTAACGGAACAATTACTAATGATAAGTGAAGCACGAGACAATGAAATAACGCATTAGGAGCAATAAGCAACGATAAATGGATTTGCATTTTATTAATGATTAGGTTAAATTAACAATAACAATGCATTGTTGAAACAGTAAGATTAAAATTATATAGATTAGAGACCACTGGAAGTGCCTTTGAAAAGGCTGAGACTAAAGTAGTGAACTTTGGGATTCCTGGAACCTGATCCAGTTGATACTGGCGTAGGAAAGTGGCGTTGATAACATGACTAACTTTTGTGATATAGACGTTATTTTTCTACCCAGAAAAATAACGTTTTTTTATTGAGGTGTCTTTTTTTGTTAGTTGCTATTACACAGTATAAACATTTAACACATGCTGATATCGTACATTATCAACGAGTGATGCCATATATAGACTATTTGATAGTGCGTACGCCTATGACATCTACTGAGTTAATTGCATGGATACAATTAGCTATAACGTATGGAATTTCCCGCTCTAAAATAGCTATACATAGCGATATTTATGTATTAGAACAATGTGGATTAAGCGCGATTCATTTCTCAGAACGAGCAAGAGAAATACAGACGATTAAGAAAAAGTTTCCTAATGTAGTGGTAAGTATGTCGACACACAATGTCGATAGTGCACAATTTGCCTTGCAACATCATGTTGATTATATATTGTTTGGCCATATATTTCCTACAAGCTCTAAACCAGGTCAAATCCCTAGAAAGAACAAAGAGATTCAAGCAGTTTTAGCATTACCGATACCAGTAGTAGCGCTCGGAGGTATTAATGAAAATACGGCTCAACAATTATCAACTGAGTTCTATGGTATAAGTGGTATTAACTTATTTCTCGAAGCTTCACAGTTAACATTAAAAACTTTGAGTGAGGTGTGGCGTAATCATGTATGATGTACTAATTATTGGCTCAGGTGTAATGGGGATGTCCATTGCACGTGCTTTGAATAGCGAAGCTTATCGTATAGCAGTTATAGATCGTGATATACCGGGAAAACATGCCTCTTATAAAGCAGGTGGTATGCTCGGTGCACAAAATGAATTTAATAGTGATAGTGCTTTATATCGTTTAGCGTTAAAGTCTCAGCAATATTTTGAACCATTAGCACATAGTATAGCTGAAGAGGTTGGTATCGATATTGAATATAGACAAAGTGGATTGTTGAAAATAGCGGCTGAAGCACAACATAGTCATCAAGTGCTAGAGCAATATGAATTTTTACAGCAACATAATCCGCAAGTGCGATTACTGACAAATAAAGACATACAACAATATAGAAACTATGATATTTCTTTTCCAACAAATACAGCATTTCATATTCCAGAGGATCATCAAATCAATGCTAATCGTTATACAAAAGCATTATTAGCTTCATTACACAAACGTCATATAGAACGTATATTTTCTACAGAAGTCACCGACATCCAAGCAGGCCATGAAGGTTATAGTGTTTGTACTAATAAAGGTAAATTTGCAGCTCAAAAAGTAATCGTAGCTGGTGGAGCATGGAGTCATTATTTGTTGAATGGTCAGCTGAAAGCCCATGAACCTACTGGTGTCAAAGGTGAAGTGATGTTATTCGAATCACGGGATATACAATTAGCTACTACATTATTTTTTACTGATGGCTGTTATATAGTACCTAAAATGAAACAGCGTTATTTAATTGGTGCGACTAGTTATTTTAATGATTATTCCGTAAATGTTACTGCCGGAGGAATGCAGTGCTTGTTACACCAAGCACTAACATACGTGCCAGCATTGGGGAATGCTACTATTATAAAGCATTGGTCTGGTGTCAGACCGTATACCAATCAAGAAAAGCCGGTCATGGATGAGATACAACAGGGCTTATTTGTCATTACTGGACATTATCGCAATGGTATTTTGTTGTCACCGGTAGTAGGTGAACTCATTGCGTTGTGGTTGAAAAGTGGTGTGAAACCTGAAATTTTAAATGATTTTAAATTAGGAGGTTGTACGAGTGGAAGTTATTATTAATGGCGATACATTTCATTTTGAACAAGAATTATCCATTGTTGCAATACTCAAGGAATTAGAAATAGATGAGAATAGAGTTGTCGTTGAACACAATCAACAATTAATACAACAAGCACAGTTTCACAATCAGATGGTGAAATCATCAGACCGATTAGAACTATTAGAATTCGTAGGAGGCGGTTAAATATGTTAGAAATAGGTCCATTTAAATTGAAGTCACGCTTATTATTAGGTACTGGGAAATTTGATAATGAACAAATACAGTCAGCAGCGATTACAGCTTCTGAAACTGAAGTATTAACGTTTGCAGTAAGAAGAATGAATTTATATGATAAGGAATTACCTAATCCATTAGCTAACGTAAATTTATCAAAATATATTACATTTCCTAACACTGCTGGTGCACATACTGCAGCCGAAGCAGTACGTATTGCTGAAATTGCCCAGCATGCAGGTGTTTGTGACATGATTAAAGTAGAAGTGATAGGGGATGATGACACATTATTACCGGATCCACTTGAAACATATGAAGCTTGTAAAATTTTATTGGATAAAGGTTATATTGTATGTCCTTATATCTCTAATGATGTAGTGTTAGCCAAACGATTAGTTGAGTTAGGGGTTCATGCAGTTATGCCTCTTGCTTCACCTATTGGTACGGGGAGAGGTATTAATAATCCTTTAAATTTACGTTATATTATTGAAAAAGTAACAGTGCCAGTAATTGTTGATGCTGGTATTGGTTCGGCAAAAGATGCATGCCATGCTATGGAACTTGGTGCAGATGCTATTTTGCTTAATACAGCTATTTCAAGTGCTACAGATCCGGTGAAAATGGCTGAAGCGATGCGTTATGGGATAGCAGCTGGTCGTTTAAGTTATGAAGCGGGACGTATTCCAATACGTTATACAGCGCAAGCTTCTAGTCCTACAGAAGGTATTGGCTTTTTATGATTCAACGTTATGAAAGACAACTGCGCTTTCCACAATTTGGTGAAACAGGGCAACGACAATTAATGGCGCTGCATGTGATGATAGTTGGTGTGGGTGCCTTAGGTAGTCATGTTGCGGAAATGTTGGCACGTATGGGGATTGGCAAGTTAACTATTATTGATATGGATATTGTAGAGTTGTCTAATTTACACCGTCAAACTTTGTATAATGAACAAGATGCTGAACAAGTGTTGCCAAAGGTTGTGGCACTTGAACGCCACTTACAGCGTATCAATAGCTCAGTTACTGTTGAGTCCTATGACTGTGAACTGACTACTACGAATATAGAAGGGATATTACAAGATACTAATCCACATGTTGTAATTGATGGTATGGACCACTTTCGTATTAGGTATCTGATTAATGAGGCATGTCATAAGCATCAAATACCATGGATTTATGGTGCCGCCGTAGGAAGTAAAGGGACGGTTTATGGTATTGATTTTCAAGGCCCGTGCTTAAAATGTTTATTAAATACTATCCCTGACACAGCAGAAAGTTGTGCCGTTAATGGTGTTTTACCAACTGTAGTGACACAGGTGGCGAGTTTGGAAGTGAGTGAATTAGTGCGCTATGCTGCTGGTGTTGGGTTTTCTGGTAAATTACTGACGGTAGATACATTTAAACTTAATCATCAAGGTATTAATGTTACAACATTGAGAGACCACAATTGTCCTGTTTGTAAAAACCAACAATATGAACTATTGAATAAACCAATGCAACAGCGTATTGAAGCGTTGTGTGGTAATACTTACTTGTTTAGGTTTGAAGCATCTGCTTTTAAAAATGCTCAGTATTTACCAGGTCAGTTTATTAAAGCAAATCCATTTGCCAAAATTTTCTCTTATGACCACGTGCAATGTACTTTATTTCAAGATGGTAGAATGAATGTCTATGGGTTGTCTGATGATAATGAGGCACAACAATTGTACAGTCAATTTGAAAAATCAATAAAGTAATTAATTTGATGGAAGTACTATCTGTATAAATATAGTGTTCTCAGACTGCCGACAAAGTTTTTAACTTTGTTGGCAGTATTTTTGTGCGTACTTTCTTCCAGAGTCGGGCACAAAGACCGACTATATAAATTAACAACAATGGTTTTTATGTTGTGATGATACTGGGAGGATATTGATTGTCTTAGTCTCTTTTTCATATGGGCAGTAGCTGACTGCATTGAAAATGCGCTTCAAACCGAGCTTTTTTTTAACGCTAGTCATCCTTGCCGGGGTGGGACGACAAAATCATTTTTTCAAAATCAGATTTCTGTCCCACTCTCTTTATAATGTCTAAATGGTATAGTTTTATGCTAAGTGAATAGTAAAACAAAGAGAAAGTGAAAATAAACGAAAATAAATGAAAATAAATTTGCATTATAAGAAAAAATGCAATAGAATTACACTAACAAATGAAAACGTTTTCTTTTAGGTTGTTTAATTTATAGTGAGAGTAACGAATGACGTTACTGGTGTGGAATTGCATAGTGCGTTCCAACACTACGTAAATGAATAATATACAATAAAGGGATGTGTTAGTATGAATAACAAATTGGCGAAGGTGGGAATGCCACCGACACTATTATGGGGGTATATCGGTGTATTAATTTTTATGATGGGTGATGGATTAGAGCTTGCATGGATTAGTCCATATTTAGTAGATCAAGGATTATCAGTTCATCAAACCGCGATATTAACGACATCATATGGTGTTACAATTGCTATTGGTTCTTGGCTATCTGGAGTGTTAGTAGAAAGTTTTGGTCCACGGAAAGTAATGCTGTTAGGAACAGGACTTTATATTATTGGTCATGCGATATTTGTAGGGTTTGCAATACCTGCATTAAATTATGAACTTATGATACCATCTTATGCAATTAGAGGGTTTGGTTATCCATTATTTGCGTATTCATTTTTAGTGTGGGTTGCATATCGTTCACCACAAAAACGTTTAGGAGCCGCTGTAGGTTGGTTTTGGTTTGTATTTACAGGTGGCTTAAGTGTATTAGGCGCATTTTATTCATCATTTTCTATTAACTTATTTGGTCACTTTGCAACACTATGGACAGCGATTATTTGGGTTTTAATTGGTACATTCTTAGCTGTTTTCGTGAATAAAGATGAATTTAATTTAGAAGAAAGAGAAGGCGGAGCAAAAGCACATATATCAGAAATGCTTGCAGGAATTACTATTCTAATAAGAGAACCGCGAGTTGCAGTAGCATGTATCGTGCGTATTATTAATCAAGCTGCACAGTATGCATTTCCACTATTTTTACCTATATATTTATCGACTAAAGGTATTGAAACGACGACATGGTTAAATATTTGGGGAACTATATTTGTCGCAAATATTATTTTTAATCTTATTTTTGGGGCATTAAGTGATAAGATTGGTTGGAAAAATACCATTTCCTATATCGGAGGAATTGGTTGTGCCATTTTCACATTAGGTTTATATTTTATACCAGAAATGTTCACAGGTAATGTCTTTATAGTTGGACTAGTTGGATTTTTATGGGGAATGTGTTTAGCCGGCTTTGTACCTATTTCAGCACTTGTACCATCTTTAGTTGGAGATGGTGATAAAGGACCTGCGATGGCTATTTTAAACTTAGGCGCAGGACTATGTGTATTTGTTGGACCTGGTTTAGTAGCATTATTTTACGATGCTATAGGTGTACAAGGTATGATGTATTTATTATTTGGATTATATGCTGCAAGTGCTATTATGACTCGCTTCCTCAAAACACCAGAAGAAAGATCCGGAGGCAAACAACTAAAAGAAGAAATATCTTAATGACAAGTTTGAGACATAGTAAATAAAACAATAACAGTGACGTGATTCCACAATAACTATTTAGGAATCACGTCACTTTTTTATGTGTACTATTTTTTAGCAAGATAATTGAAATGTAATGAATTAGAAAAAGTCTGATTAAAGATGTATATAAAAACGTGTAAATTAACTCTATTATGGTTGGTGTCGTTATTTATAAAAGCTTTTATTACAGTATTTTGATGTTATTTGCAATATTTTAAACTAGTAATGGATTAATTGTTATATTAAATATATGCAAATTTTAGTATATTTATACTTGATTTTTCACGCTATCCCGTTTAGTATTAAATATAATCTTAGGATATTGGAGAGTGATCTAGTTGGGGCGTACACAACAGAATTAAACAAATTGCAAAGTTTTAAAGGACAAAGTTTTTTAAAAACGTCAGATTTTACTGCGGATGAATTATTAACTTTGATTGACTTTACAGGTGAATTGAAAGAAAAGAAAAATAGAGGTATCCCACATCCTTATTTAAAAGGTAAAAATTTGGCATTGTTATTTGAAAAACCATCGACGCGAACACGTGCTGCATTTAGTGTTGCAGCATGTGACTTAGGAGCAACCGCTGAATATTTTGGTCAAGGTGATATTCATTTAGGTGTTAAAGAATCCACTGAAGACACTGCCAAAGTATTAGGCAGAATGTATGATGGCATTGAATTTAGAGGTTATTATCAACAAGATGTTGAAACATTGGCTAACCATGCAGGAGTACCAGTGTGGAACGGTCTTACAAACGAATGGCATCCAACGCAAATGATAGCGGATTTCTTCACATTAAAAGAAACGTGGGGCACATTCGAAGACAAAACTTTAACTTACATTGGCGATGCACAGAATAATGTAGCTCAAGATTTATTAGTGACAGGTGCAATTTTAGGAATAAATGTTCACATTGCAGCACCTAAAACGTTGCAACCAGATATTAAAATACAAGAATTAGCGCAGTACTATGCTAATAAGTCAGGTAGCAAAATATTAATTACTGAGGATGTGCAACAAGCTGTTTTTCAAACGGATGCGATTTATACAGATGTGTGGTTTTCTATGGGCGATGACCAATCTGTATATCAGTCACGTATAGAACAATTATTGCCATATCAAGTAAACGAAAAAATGCTAACAACTACAATGAATCCAGATGTTATCGTATTGCATTGTTTACCTGCCTTTCACGATCTAAATACAGAAGTAGGTCAAAAAATATATGAGCAATTTGGCATTTCCGAAATGGAAATTACTGACCAAGTATTTAGAGGCGATCATTCAGTTGTTTTTGACCAAGCCGAAAACAGGTTGCATTCTATAAAGTCCATTTTGTCTGTGACTTTAGGTGACATTTTTTAAGTAGTAACGCAATCTAATAATCAAGTAAGTGAATAAAATATAGCGCAAACTGGTAGTTATCATAAACAGATAACTACCAGTTTTTATTGATCAAAGTAAAAAGACTAAGTTCAATGTAGACATGGATAATAATTGAAAAAGCTAACAAATACAATTAAGATGTAATTATACACATAAAAGGGGTGAGTTTGATGGTAAATGTAAAAAAAGAACGCATGAAGATTTATGTTTTAGACAATGGACGTATGAAAATGGATAAAAATTTGATGATTGCTAACGCGAATCAAGCAACATTAGATGCGCCTAATGCACCAAACGAAATGCATGAATTTCCGATTTATACAGTGTTTATTGACCACCCAGATGCCAAAATACTTTTTGATACTGCTTGTAATCCAAATGCTATGGGAGAGAATGGGCGCTGGATATCTGCAACACAAAAAGCCTTTCCTTATTTTGCAGATGAGTCATGTCATTTACCCAACAGGTTAGAGCAAATCGGAGTTGATCCTAAGGAAGTTGATTTTGTAGTTGCTTCGCATCTACATCTGGATCATGCAGGGTGCTTGGAATATTTTACCAATGCGACAATTATTGTACATGATGATGAATTAAGTGGTGCTATGAAAACATATGCGCGCAATCAACAAGCTGGGGCATACATTTGGGCAGATATAGATGCCTGGATTAAAAGTAATTTAACGTGGCGCACCGTCTCCAAAGAAGATGACAATCTCAAATTGGTTGAAGGCGTGCGTGTTTTAAACTATGGTAGCGGACATGCATGGGGACTTATTGGTTTAGAGATAGAGAGTTCAGAATTAGGCACTATTATTTTAGCATCAGATGCCATTTATACGAAAGAAAGCATGGGGACACCTTTTAAACCACCTGGCATATTATATGATTCAATTGGTTGGACGAAGTCTGTAGAGAAAATAAAAAAACTAGCAGACGAGAAAAATGCTCAAATATGGTTTGGTCATGATGGAGAACAATTCCAAGGTTTCAGAAAATCTACAGAAGGATTTTATGAATAATTTAAATTTTGTAGTGAAGGGTGATATTAATGCAAACGAAAGCAGCATTGTTAACAGAAATGGGCAAAGAGAAACCATATGCGCAATCGCAGCCATTATCAATAAAAAAGGTAGAATTAGCAGAACCTCAAAAAAATGAAGTATTAATTAAAATTGGGGCAACAGGACTATGTCATTCTGATTTATCCGTGATAAATGGAAGTAGACCAAGGCCAATGCCTATGGTGCTGGGTCATGAAGCTACAGGCGAAGTGGTTCAGCTTGGTAAAGATGTCGAAGATTTTGACGTCGGAGATCATGTAGTGTGTACCTTTATTCCTAGTTGCGGCAAATGTTTACCGTGTAAAGAAGGAAGACCAGCTTTATGTGAGCGTGGCGCAAAATCAAACGAACAAGGTGAAATGTTAGGCGGTGGTTATCGTTTATCCTCCGCAGAAGAAGATACTATACATCATCATCTGGGCGTGTCAGGATTTTCTGAATATGCGGTCGTTTCTACACATTCAATTGTTAAAGTAGATAAATCGATACCATTTGAAATGGTAGCAATTTTTGGGTGTGCAGTAATCACAGGTATTGGTGCTGTAGTTAATACTGCACAAGTACAAGCAGGCAGTACAGTGGCGGTCGTTGGATTAGGTGGTATAGGTTTAAATGCCATTATGGGAGCGAAATTAGCAGGGGCGAGTGAAATTATTGCTTTAGATATTAATGAAGATAAGTTTGATTTAGCCAAAAGTTTAGGTGCCACTGCCGTATTTAATTCTGGTGATGACGATGTCGCATCAGCAGTTAAAAAATATGTACAAGGTGGCGTTGATTATGCGTTTGAAACTGCAGGGGTAGTTCCTGCTATGGACGTCGCATATGCCATTACCAAACGTGGTGGGGTGACTACGACAACAGGCTTGCCAGATCCGAGCCATCAATTTTCACTACCACAAGTAACGCTGGCTGCTGAAGAACGTACAATCAAAGGTTCCTATGTAGGCAGTTGTGTTCCTGAGCGTGACATACCTCATTTTATAACTTTGTATAATCAAAAACGATTGCCAGTCGATACTTTATTAACAGATGTTATAACATTGGATGATATTAATGAAGGTTTTGATCGGTTAGATCGTGGAGAAGCAGCACGTCTTGTAGTGAAAATGCCGACTTAAAACAAGTTTGAAGTAATGCGCAGAGGCAGTTAACCATGGTCGCGGATAAGGACTACTAAAACAAATGTAAACTTAATTATATAAAAGGTTTACATTTGTGGTATACTATTCTCATATTTAGGGGGGATAGTATGGAAATCGCGCATAATATATTAGCAGGTCAGCACTTAACTGCAGAAGAAGCGTATGAATTATATCAAGATAATAATATCGATACCATGGATTTAGTGTATGAAGCTTACCAACTACGTCAGCATTTTTATGGTAAAAAAGTAAAATTAAATATGATCTTAAATGCCAAAAGTGGTATATGTCCAGAAGACTGTGGTTACTGCGGCCAATCACGAGATATGAAACAAAAGCAACGCTATGCACTAGTGTCACAGGAAGAAATAGAGCGTGGTGCAGAAGCCGCTAATAATCATCAAATTGGAACATATTGTATCGTAATGAGTGGTCGAGGCCCGAGTGATAAAGAAGTGGATCATATTGCACATACGGTTGAAAGTATTAAACAAAAACATCCACAATTAAAAATTTGTGCATGTTTAGGCTTAGCAAATGAGGAACAAGCAGAACGTTTAAAAGCTGCGGGAGTTGATCGTTATAATCACAACTTAAATACTAGTGAGCATTATCACAGCGAAGTGGTCTCTACCCATACGTATGAACAACGCGTCCAAACAGTCGAAATTATGAAGAAACATCAAATTTCACCGTGTTCAGGTGTGATTTGCGGTATGGGTGAGAGCCATCAAGATCGTATTGATATGGCCTTTGCACTTAAACAAATTGATGCTGACAGTATACCGATTAATTTTCTACATCCTATTAAAGGTACTAAATTTGGAGAGATGGATGAGTTAACGCCACTAAAATGTCTTAGAATTTTAGCGATGTTTCGTTTAATTAATCCAACTAAAGAAATCCGTATAGCTGGTGGCAGAGAAGTGAATTTAAAATCATTACAACCTACAGCATTATTAGTAGCTAATTCAATATTTGTAGGTGACTATTTAATAACAGGTGGACAACCTAATCAGCTTGATTTTGACATGATTCAAGATATGGGATTTGAAGTTGATTACGATACCAATATACCTACGACATCTTAAAATAAAGGAGCTAGCGGTGAGACCAAATAAGGTAATGATGTATTGCCAAGGTTGCAGCACCTCTAGCTCCGTTTAATTCGTGATAAGGAACAATTTCGAAGTTAATTTCATTACTTTTACCATACAGATTTTTGTGATGGATATATTCTTCTAATATTTGCGATGTAATATCATTATTAAAAATAGGACCGTGTAAATAAATTTTTGGTGCATCAATTAACAAGGTAAGGTTATTTAGGGTAATTGATACAGCTTGCATTGCTTCTTTAATAATTCGTATCATGGCAATATCTCCTAAGTGATAAGCTTCAATCACAGTATCTAAAGTAATTTCCTCGCTACAAGATACTAAACTATGCAAGAAGGTATTTTTACTATTTTGGAAAATACTTTGAGCTTTTGCGATGATATGAAAGCCACCAACATAAGTTTGCAAACAACCATTTCTACCACATTCACATAAAGGGCCATCGGGTTGGATTATGGTATGGCCAATTTCACCTACAGAAAAATTTCTTTTTCCATATAAATCTTCTTGATAAATACTAGAAGAAAAAATACCGTGAACAGCATGAAAAAATATAAAATTTTGCCCCTTATTTTTTGCAGTCATCAGATGCTCATAAAGACTCATACAATGTACATTATTTTCTAAATAGGTAGTGGAGCGACCTCGAAGACTGATTTTATATCAAAGTTTTTCCATTCGCTGACTGATGCTATAGTTTTTTCTCCTTTATTGAAATGTCCCGGTAACGCAATACCGATTGCTTTAACATTGAGTTGGTTATGTTTTTTGATAAAACGTAACATTTGTTGCTTTACGAATGTTGCAGCAATAATATTGTCTGGTGAAGTAGGAAATTGCGTAATATATGCTGTATCAATGATTTCACCAGTATTCGTTGTTAAACAGAATGACAAAAAGCTACGTGATAATTCCATGCCAATGTAATAACTATGATGATTACAAATAGATAACAATATCTTTTTTCGTCCGGAACCCATTTGAGTTGTGATAGTTGAAGCGGTAGGTGCATTATCAATCAGCCCTTCTGATAGTAATTCAGCTGTAACTTCTGTTGTTGTTGCGGGAGTTATGCCGGTGTTATGAGCAATATCGACACGTGAAATAGGGCCACGTAAATACAACTCATTAAGTATTTGTCCCCTTATATATAGTTGTTTCGTTGTTTTTTTCAACATTTATCCCGCCATTTCATTAGTGATTAATTATAATTATAGAAAAAATAGTGTAATATGCAACAAATTGACTAATTTTTAATTATAATTTATAATTAATTAAAAAATTATGTAACCGCTTACATGAAAAGAGGTGAGTGATATGAGTAAATTTAATGACGCGTTGGAAAAGCACTTGTTGCCACTAGCCACTAAGTTAGGTTCGAATAAAATATTAATATCATTACGCGACGGTATTATTGTTGCTATGCCATTAATTATTATTGGTTCTCTCTTTTTAGTGATTAGTGGTATTGCTATTCCTGGATGGATTGAATGGCTAGAGCAACAAGGAATTCAGCAATATTTGTTAAAAGCAGTGAATGGTACGTTTGGGTTGATGGGATTAGTTGCTAGTTTTGGAGTTGCACATAGTATAGCGAAACAGTATAAAACAGACGGTGTGTCTGCTGGTATTATTGCGATGTCAGCCTTTTTAGTTGTTACACCAACAGTGATGTCAAAAGGGAAAGCATCAGAAGAAGCTATTCCTCAAATATTTATGGGGAGTCAAGGGTTGTTTGTAGCTTTAATCATTGGAATTGTTTCAGGATTAATATTTCAATGGTTTATTAATCGAGATATCAGAATAAAGATGCCAGAGCAAGTACCACCAGCAGTTTCAAAAAGTTTTAGTGCTTTGATACCTGGGACAGTCATTATTATGTTGTGGCTTATCATTTATATCATACTAGATAAATTGCCTTTTGGTAATATTCATGAAGTCATTGTGAATACACTAGGTGTACCATTAAGCATTTTAGGCGGTTCCTTAATAGGAACTATTATTTTAGTAGGGCTTAATAGTATGTTTTGGTTTGTTGGTATACATGGTGCAAATGTAGTTAATGCTGTAATGCAACCTATTTGGTTGAAAAATATTGATGAAAATCGTATCGCTTATCAAGCCGATCCAAACGGTGAGTTACCGCATATTATTACTCAACCATTTATTGATAATTTTGTGTTTATGGGGGGCGGTGGTTCTACTATAGGATTAGTTATAGTTATTGCAATCATAGCGTTAAAACATAAAGCAAGTAAAATTACAAAAATGATGGCACCTTTAACATTGACTCCAGGGATATTCAACATTAATGAACCAACCTTGTTTGGAATTCCCGTAGTTTTAAATGTAAGACTCATAGTACCTTTTATTTTGGCGCCGATGATTAACGCTACTATAACGTATTTTGCGATGGCAACTGGATTAGTACATTTAACAAATGGTACAGCTATGCCTTGGACAATGCCTCCAATAATTAGTGGATTTTTAGCAACCGGTCATATTAGTGGTTCAATTGTACAAATTGTCTGTATCATTATTGATATTGTTATTTATTATCCATTTTATAGAGCGTTAGAAAGATATAATTTGTATATGGAAACACAAGAAAAATCGTCATCGAATAATAATCAATAACGAAAGGAAGATTTTATGGTTAAAAGATTAATTAGCGCTAATGCATCTGAAATTGTTGCCATGACTCCTACAGAATTGAAACAAAGTATTAAAGCGAGTGATGGCAGAGTTATTTTATCTGAAAATGTGGTTACACGCATACCAATTATTCCAGATATTTCTAATGCTGAATTGGCTAGGGCATTTGGTGCAGATTTAATTCTCTTAAATGGCTTAGACGCATTAGAACCTGCAATTGTGAATATTGAAGGGGAAAATAGCATTGAACTCTTAAAGCGTTATGTTGGAAGACCAATAGGCGTTAATATAGAACCAGTTGACGAAACAGCTAATATGAATGAAACGAAGTTAACTATAGCAACAGGAAGACAAGCGAATCCTCAAACTGTTCAAGCGTTAGAAAAATTAAAAATTGATTTTGTCTGTATGACTGGTAACCCGGGGACTGGTGTGACTAATGCCAAAATAACTGAAGCGATTAAAACTACACGTACGCACTTTTCCGGATTAATTATTGCTGGAAAAATGCATAGTGCGGGCGTTGATGAACCTGTCATTACAGAAAAATATGTTAAGCACTTTATGGACGCCGGCGCCGATATCATTTTAGTACCTTCGATTGGTACAGTTCCTGGATTCGATGAAAGTCAGTTAAAAACAATAGTGACTACAGTACATCAACATGGGGGATTAGTAATGTCAGCTATTGGAACAAGCCAAGAAAGTTCTGACGTGAGTACAATTAGGGATTTTGCTCTTAAAAATAAAATGTGCGGGGTAGATATACAACATATTGGCGATGCAGGATATGGAGGACTAGCACCAGTTGAGAATATTTACGAAATGAGTAAGGCGATTCGTGGAGCAAGACATACGATTTCTATGATAGCAAGATCAATCAACCGATAAAAATACTTAAAGAGGTGGAGAACATGTCTCAAAAAACTATTATGTTAGTATGTTCAGCTGGAATGAGTACCAGTATATTAGTGAAGAAAATTGAAGAAGCAGCAGCATCTAAAAATTTAGATAGAAGCGTATTTGCAGTTTCTACTACTGAAGCAGATGAAAATATTGATAAAGGTAATATTGATGTTTTGCTATTGGGACCGCAAGTGCGTTTTCAGAAGGAAAGTTATGAAGAAAAAGCACAAAGTGTTGGTACAAAAATCGCTGTTATACCTATGACAGATTACGGCACAATGAATGGTGAAAATGTACTGGAGTTGGCAGAATCTTTAATGACTGAATAGGTGGGATACTATGGCAGAAGATAAAAGTATATCTCAAGCAATGCAGTTAATTGCTTTCGGAGGAGATGCAAAAAGTCATGCAATGGAGGCGATACATGCTGCAAAAAAAGGTGATTTTCAAACAGCTCATACAAAAGTGCAAGCTGCAGAAAAATCATTAGTATCAGCACATAATGTACAAACAGATATGCTGACTGCAGAAGCACAAGGTGAGATACAAGCTATCACACTTTTAACGGTGCATAGCCAAGATCATTTGATGACAGGAATAGCATTTAATGACTTAGCAAAAGAAATTATAGAATTATATCAAACGATACAACAATTATAACTTTTATTTTAAACGCACTATACAATGTGAGAATCATTTAATAGTGCGTTCTTATTGTGGAAATAACGCCGTCCTAACATTTGCGTCTAAGTATGTTACTGACATTAAGTTATAGGCAATTGTAAAATAAATGTATAAATTAATACTGAGTAGTTGACTAATTGTGGGTATGGGTCTAAACTGTTTTTATTCCGATTAGAATAATAAGGATGGAGGTTTTGTGATGAAGAAGATTTTTTATGGTCTGGTTGCAGGGGTTATTGCACTGACGTTAACAGCTTGTGGCAATGAATCATCTGATAAGAAAAGTGATACAAAAACTGTAAGTGAGGATAAAACATTTGTCGTAGGTACAGAAGGAACATATGCACCTTTCTCATTTCATGATAAGAATGATAAATTAACTGGGTACGATATTGATGTGACAAAAGCAGTTGCAAAAGAAATGGGTTATAAAGTTAAATTTAAAGAAACACAATGGGACTCAATGTTTGCTGGTTTGGATTCAGGACGTTTTAATGTTATAGCAAACCAAGTAGGTATTAATAAAGAACGTAAAGAGAAGTATAAATTTTCTGAGCCATACACTTATTCACATGGTGTGTTGGTTGTAAATGAAAATAATAAAAAGATTAAATCTTTTGATGACGTTAAAGGTAAAAAGTTAGCACAAACATTTACATCAAATTATGGAAAATTAGCGAAATCTAAAGGTGCTGAAATTACGAAAGTAGATGGTTTTAACCAAGCTATGGATTTATTACAATCTAACCGTGTTGAAGGTACGTTTAATGATAATATTTCGTATTTAGACTATAAAAAACAAAAACCAAATGCAAAAGTGAAAGCAATCGAAGGAGATGCAGAAAAGAGTCAGTCTGCATTTACATTTAGTAAAAAAGAAGATGACAAAACAATCAAAGAAGTAAATAAAGCTGTTAAAAAATTAAAAGATAATGGCGAACTAGCGAAAATAAGTAAGAAATGGTTTGGCGAAGATGTTTCTAAACCTTAATGATGAACAACAACATGCATTAAACGCAGCAGGGCAAGCATTTTTACCTATGCTGGAAGGTCTTGTGAAATATTCGATTCCAATAACTTTAGTAACGTTTGTATTGGGGTTAATCATTGCACTATTTACTGCATTGATGAGAATATCCACAAGTCGTGTGTTGAGAGGTATCGCACGCTTTTACATTTCAATTATTCGTGGAACGCCAATGATTGTACAATTATTTATTATCTTTTATGGAATTCCGGAATTAGGTCGGTTAATAACGAACAATTCAGAGAATCAATGGACTTTAGCACCTGTTGTAGCAGCAATTATAGGACTATCCTTAAATGTTGGTGCTTATGCCTCAGAAATAATTCGAGGGGGCATTATATCTATTCCTAAAGGCCAAACGGAAGCGGCATATTCTATAGGGATGAATTATAGACAGACAGTGCAACGTATTATTTTACCTCAAGCCATTCGTGTATCAGTACCAGCTTTAGGTAATACATTTTTAAGTTTAATCAAAGATACGTCTTTATTAGGATTTATCCTAGTTGCTGAAATGTTCAGGAAGGCTCAAGAAGTTGCATCTACAACATATGAATATTTAACTATTTATATTTTAGTTGCTATTTTGTACTGGGTTGTATGTTTTATCATTTCAATCGTACAAAACTACTATGAATCTTACCTAGAAAGAGGGTATCGTACATGATTGAATTGAATAATATTCACAAAGCTTTCGGGACTAAATCAGTCATCAAAGGTATTGATTTATCGGTAGAACAAGGAGAAGTGGTAACACTGATTGGACGTTCAGGTTCTGGTAAAACAACTTTACTACGAATGATCAATGCCTTAGAGTTACCATCTGAGGGAACAGTGTATGTCGATGGTATAACTTATAAAAATGACGATAAAAAATCACAAATTGCGGTACGCCAAAAGTCAGGTATGGTATTCCAAAGTTATAATTTATTTCCACATAAAACAGCAATTGAAAATGTCATGGAAGGTTTAGTGACTGTAAAAAAATTAAAAAAAGCAGAAGCGGAACAACAAGCGCTTGCGCTATTAGAAAAAGTGGGATTAACTGAAGTAAAAGACCAACGACCATTAGCATTATCTGGTGGGCAACAGCAACGTGTCGCAATCGCTCGTGCATTAGCGATGAACCCTAAAGTTATGTTGTTTGATGAACCAACTTCTGCGTTAGATCCTGAGCTCGTAAATGATGTCTTAAAAGTTATTAAGGATTTAGCACAAGAAGGTATGACTATGGTGATTGTTACACATGAAATGCGTTTTGCTAAAGAAGTGTCTAATAAAATCGTCTTTATTCATGATGGTGTTATTGGGGAGCAAGGTGCACCAGATCAAATCATTAACCATCCACAAACAACACAATTACAAAGATTTTTAAATGTCATTAGAGATGTAGAGTAGAAAGTTCAATATTAAATAATGACCCTTAAGGGATAAGATAGTTAATCAAATGTTAATATTTGATTACTATCTTATCCCTTTTTTATTATAATAATGTTTAATTATAGATGTGCACTCTTTCGGATTAGATGACGAATGAGATTACACATCTATATCCTTAAGAAAACGGTTACAATAAATGTGTGAGGAGGCAATTGAATTGTTAAGTATGAGGCAACGTAAAATTGTAGATTATGTGGTAGCACAAGCATCTTTTATAGCAATTCATGATTTAGCAGCACAATTAAAAGTGACGAATCGTACAATTCAATATGATTTAGAAATGATTGAAGCTTCAGCATCAGACTTAGACTTGAAGATTGAACGGAACAAGTCCAAGGGTGTAAAAATGACGAAATTGAATGTGACTAATGCTAAATTAACTCAATCTGCTGTGCGACCGACACTTCATTATGATAAAAGTGAACGCATACTTTACATTACTTTAAAATTATTTGAATCATCTGAACCTACATCCTCACAAACATTTGCGGCAATGGTCTCAGTGTCTAGGAGAACGATAGTCGAAGATTTAAAGGTAGTTCAAACTTGGTTAGAAAGTAATGGATTGTCACTCGTGTATAAAAAGAATAAAGGTTTTGTAATTGAAGGTGAAGAAAGCAATTTTCGCAAAGCATATGCAGCACGGGTTAATGAATATTTTCAAACGCATACACATTATATGGGGAATCAATTATTTTCTAATGATGAGTTAAAACAAATTCGTTTAGCAGTTATTTCTACTTTGTCAGACAATAATTACCATTTGGTTCAAAGTGCAATCGATGGATTGATTTATCATATTTTAATTGCCATTCATCGTACACGTAGTAATGATGTATTTGAAATACCTACAATAGAATATGACAAATTAGTACAAACGGAACAGTTCCGTATTGCTATGGAGTTGACTGACAAATTAGAAACCGCATTTTTAGTTGAATTTCCACCTAGTGAGTCTGCGTTTATTACGCTACATCTACTCGGGGCTAAAAGTGTAGCAGAAAATGACGTCTTTGAAGACGCTGATGAATTAGAAATATTAACGCATCAATTAGTCGAACTTATGAGTGGTGAACTAGGGGTTAATCTATTATCTGATAATAAATTACTCGATGGTTTAGTCGTTCATTTGCGACCTGCCATTCATAGGATGAAATTTAAATTGACTCATAAAAATCCTTTGAATGATGAAATTACTCAGCAATACGCGAATATTATTCAAGCTTTAAAACATCATGTCTGGTTGATTGAACAAGCATATAATATTGAATTTGAAGCGGATGAGTTGTCTTATATTACTATTCATTTTGCTTCCGCAATTGAGCGCTTATCATCAAGTACAAAGCCAGCAATTAAAGTAGTGTTGTTATGTGGTTCTGGTATCGGGACATCGCAATTATTAAAAAGTAAGATTAAAAATATATATCCAGAGTTAGAGGTAATTGATGCATACTCAGTATACGAAATCGATGATTCACAGCTACGCAATGAGCGTATAGATTATGTGATTTCGACAGTAGAGGTGACACAATTATCTGTTCCGATAGTTAGAGTTAGTCCATTTTTAACTCAAGAAGATCGCATGCAATTGAACGATATTATTAATGCCTCAAGAGAAAAATATGTCAATGATGTCAAAATGTTAGGTCCTAATTTGCAGGATGTCTTACCTAAAGAGCACATCATCACTCATCAGCCAAAAGTAACTAGAAATAGTGCAATTCAACAAGCAGTAGACATATTAGTTGCCAAATCAATTGTAGATATAAATTACGGTCAAGATATTATCAATCAATTAGATGCGTTTGGTCCGTATATGGTTATTAGTCCACATATTGCGTTAATACATGCGCAACATAAACATGTACGCCAAGGTGTCGGATTTAGTATCGTCCACTTTGCAGAAGGTATTAAGTTTGACCATGAACAGTATGATCCGGTAAACGTAATTATTACGTTAGCAACCGAGCAACCGCAAATACATTTGAATGCCTTGCGACAACTAAGCGAATTAATTATGGATGAAACTACGAGAACACATTTATTACAAGGAGATAAGCCACAAATTATTGAAGCTATCAAGCAAATTAGTATTAAGGAGGATATTGCTAAATGGCCTTAGAGATTTTAACGTCAGATAAAGTGCAAATTAAAGATCATGTGGAGCATTGGTCTGAAGCTATAGATATTGCAGCACAACCATTGTTAAATCAACGCTATTTTGACCAACCTTATATTACGGCAATGATTAACAGTGTGAAATCATTAGGGCCCTATATTGTGATTGCGCCTGAAATTGCAATTGCGCATGCACGACCCGATTCACATGTGCATAAAGTTGGATTGAGTTTACTAAAACTTAATCAGCATATTAACTTTTCAGAAGAAGGACATTTTGCGTCGTTAGTTTTTGTACTAAGTGCAGTCGATAATACAGCACATTTAGAAATATTAAAACAATTAGCACAAATTTTAGGCGATAAGCAAACAGTCGAAGAATTACTATCAGCACAAAATAATACAGAGATTATTAATATATTAAAAGGAGAATGATGAAAATGAAAATTTTAGTAGTATGTGGTCATGGATTAGGTAGCAGCTTTATGGTGGAAATGAATGCACAAGAGGCTTTGAAAAATTTAAATGCACCTACAGATATTACAGTTGAGCATAGTGACGTTATGACTGCGAGCCCAGATATGGCCGAATTATTTATTTGTGGTCGTGACTTAGAAGAAAACACTAAAAATTTAGGTGACGTACTGGTTTTAGACAATATTTTAGATAAAGAAGAATTACAAACTAAATTAAATGATAAATTGCAAGAACTAGGTAAATTATAAACCATTGATTGGAGGGGATGTTATGCAAGCAATATTAGATTTTATTGTAGATGTATTAAGTCAACCTGCTATTCTTGTTGCAATGATTGCATTAATTGGTCTGATCGTACAAAAGAAATCAGCAGTTGATGTTACATCAGGAACAATTAAAACTGTATTAGGCTTTTTAGTGTTAAGTGCTGGAGCTAGTGTAGTCACACAATCATTAGAACCTTTTGGAAAAATATTCCAACACGCTTTTGGCGTGCAAGGGGTAGTGCCAAATAATGAAGCAATTATCTCTATTGCGTTAGAAAAATATGGTACGACAGCAGCATTGATTATGGTGTTTGGAATGATTGTGAACATATTAATTGCACGCTTTTCCAATTTGAAGTATATATTTTTAACTGGGCACCATACGTTTTATATGGCAGCATTTTTAGCAATTTTATTATCTGTCGGCAAAATTACAGGTACATTAACAGTTGTGATTGGTGCGATTATTTTAGGTTTAATTATGGCCATATTACCAGCCTTAGCGCATCCAACGATGCAAAAAATTACCGGTAATAATCAAGTAGCTTTAGGACATTTTGGGACAATTAGTTATTGGGCTGCAGGTGAAGTCGGTAAATTATTTAAAGGAAAATCAAAATCAACTGAAGACATTAACTTTCCGAAAAGTCTTGGTTTCTTAAGAGAAAGTACGATTAGTATTTCAATTACGATGACCTTACTTTATTTTATAGCTTCACTATTTGCTGGACCAGCATTTGTACATTCAGATATTAGTGATGGGCAAAACTTCATTGTATTTTCATTAATACAAGGTGTTACATTTGCAGCCGGGGTATTTATTATTTTAACTGGAGTACGTTTGATTTTAGCTGAAATTGTACCAGCATTTAAAGGTATTTCAGAGAAACTTGTACCAAATACGAAACCAGCATTAGATTGTCCGATTGTCTTTCCATATGCACAAAATGCAGTGTTAATTGGCTTTTTTGTAAGTTTCATTGTTGGTGTAATAGGAATGTTTGTCTTGTTTTTATTTGGTGGTGTAGTTATTTTACCAGGCGTTGTTGCACACTTCTTTTTAGGAGCAACATCAGGTGTATTTGGTAATGCACGTGGCGGTATTCGAGGCGCGGTAGCAGGTTCAGCACTAAATGGCTTGCTCATTACGTTCTTACCATTATTGTTCTTACCTTTCTTAGGTGACTTAGGTGGTGCAGCCACAACATTCTCAGATACTGACTTTTTAGCGGTAGGTATAATTTTTGGGAATGTAGCCAAATATTTAGGTGTAATTGGCATTGTAGTACTAATTATTATTTTAGCAGTAATTTCAATATTGATTCAAAAACGTACGAATCAAAAAGAGGCATAATAAAAAAGAGATACTCACATGAGTATCTCTTTTTATGTACGCTTTCCGCGGGCACTGCATTAGCCTTTAGTCGGTCAAATCACTGACAATACTATAATTTATAAATTATCAGTGGTAGTTATTATGTTGAATCAATCAATGAGTCAAACAACTCAAGAAATAGAAAAAATGAAGCTTTATGTCGATAATTGTACTATAGTTTTATAGATATTATGCTAATCTATGAGAGCATTTCATTATAGACATTTAAGTTTTGGTAAACGGATGTTAGTAATGGCGCAGGGAAATCGTATTGATTCGCTAATGATAAAATATAGCCTTGAATATGTTGACCTTCAATATTTAACCCACGCTCCATATCACGTTGCATGGATGTTTTAAAGTGATAGGACAGATTATCTAACGACTTCATATACCGTTTCACTATATCTTCTGAAATAGGCGCTTGATGTGCTTGCATGATACTAGCAACTTCTTGATACATTGCTTCAATATACGGCTTACCACCTTCGCTATCACGAATAGGGCCAATTGGTGCATGCATTAATGTAGTTACACTAAACAGTACAGTAATCATTAAGTATTTATGCCACATATCACGCTTGATGTGCTCACTTAAAATAAATTTTGCTTTCGTACCTGCAAAAGCATCGGCGATTTGTTGTACGCGTTCTGACGTGGTTCCATCAAGCTCACCAAAAATAAGTTGATCAAAATCACTCGTATGGCTCACTTCACCTAATGGATCTAACGTAGTTTCAATGATACATAACCCACCCAAAATACGTTCACGACCAAATGCTTGTTGGAGTGTGGCAATATGAGCAATACCATTGAGTAAGGGGATAATGACTGTATTTGGTCCCACGAAAGGTCGTAAATCTTCGATAGATTGTTCTAAATGATAAGCTTTAGAAGACAATAACACAATATCAAAAGGTTCTACATCTTGTTGTGCCGTTATTAATTTTGGTTGGAAAGCATAATTACCATTTACGCTATTAATGACTAAACCATTTTTTTCAAGCGATGCTTTACGTTTGGGGCGGACTAAAAAGGTAACATCTTTACCTTGTTCAGCTAATCTACCTCCGAAATATCCGCCAATGCCGCCTGCACCTAATACTAAAATACGCATAGAAAACACTCCTAAAATATGTATTTTTACTGGATGACACTAGTGTTTGAACGTGAATAATGATTCACATAAGTTATTGGAATTATATTATTTTTACCCCAAAAAATCGAGATGTAACGAATTTTAATAAAAATTGTGATTAATTCTCTAAAAATAAGCATCAAGCTAATAAAATGTGGAAGCTCTTTACATTGATTAGTGCTGGAGTACTGTTCCATGTGAAACAAAAAGTAACGTAGCATACAATGGTTTAGAGTATGTACGTTACTTTTCTTTTAGGATTAAATATCATTTTACATACTTATTTCATGTAATTTTGTGCAATTTAGCAACAATTATAAATCTTTACGTTGAAATAATAAGAGCCCAAAAACAGTTATACATAGTGCTAATATTATTAAAATAATTAAAGGTAATACTGTAAAATCGTCTATCGGTATTTGTGGAATATGATGAAAGGGTGTTAAATTTTTCAGCCATTCACGTACATTGAGCAAGTTACCTATATAGACGACTACAAAACAGTAAGCAAGATAAGCATAGACAATTGATGTCAATTTGTTTGAGACACCTAATATTAAAATACCTAAAGCTACAAAAGCTAAAATAGCAGGAATATAAATGATACCTGAACTGATGACTGAGATAAAAGATAACGGTTCATCCATGACAAAATATTGACCAATATACAATCCTAAACTTGCTAAAAAAATCATCGTAAATGCGTTAATAATACTTAAAATAATATAAGTACCAAAATAAGTAAGACGGGTCATTGGGTTTGCTAATAGCATTAATGTGTATCCGTGATGATTATCCTTTTTGAACTTAAACAATGAAATTAGCGTTGGTATTGTGGCGACCATAGCCATGACTACCATTAATGTTGGTAAAAATTGTTCAGCATAGTTATCGCCTTTGCTGACTAGCATTTGCTTTAATAATGGATTATCTTCAAAGAATGTATCTAAAGTTCCAAAAATTGAACCATAGGATAACCCAAGTAACAACATGCCACAAGCAAAGGAAATGAAAAGGGTGCGTTGTAAACGAATTTGTAATCCTAATGGTGATTTCATATAACGTTTAATGTGAGTGTGACCAGATTTTTCGGGTAAATAACCTGAGTTAATGTCTCGTTTGATTTTTAATATCATTGCGCTTGGTAGACAAATAAGTGCTAGTATCATTATGAAAACGAGTGGCCACCAATTATTTTCAGCGTACGGAAATGTTCTCGACAACCAGCCCAGTGGTGATATCAAAGACAAATCATTATCTAAACCATCGCCAATGGCTCTTATAAAATAGGACAACATTAAAATGCCAATTGTAATACCAGTAGTCCCACTGACGGTTGTTGCAAGTTGGGCTACAACTAATGTAAGAAAACCAAATAGCACTCCAATTGCGCTTAAATTCAGTGCATAAAGTAAAGAGCCGATTGTTGAAAAGCCATCTCCTGACATAACTAGTAAACCACTACCTATAGGTATAAATAGAGCAAGGTTTAATATTATAATATTTAACATAACACTCATTATTTGAGCGTGTTTACCTATAGGTAAGGCGTTTAATAATATGAGGCGTCCTCGCTCTTCATCACCTCGTGTTTGTTGTCCAACAAATAAAATGTTCATTATTGCTACTACAATTGCTGTAAATAAAAGCATTTCATGCGCAAAAACAGTAGCTATATTAACGTCATCTAATTTTATCGGGCCTAACATTGTTTTTACTGCAGGATTATCTAGCATGGGAATGACAGTATTTAATTCGCGTTGTGTTGGGTACATCGCTTTAAAAGCAGGTGGAATAATTAATGTTAATAATGCGATGCTAATGACCCATAGTGCATTAGTTACTAAATTGCGTTTGAAATAAAAGAGTGTTAAGTGTAATGTTTTGTTGAAATATTGGCGCATGACTACTCACCTTCTTCTATTGTGTCACCATAATGTCTGCGGAATAAGTCTTCTAACGTTGGTGGCTTACTTTCTAAATATGTCAAAGTAAATTGACTCAAATATTGAATAAGAGGCGTTAACTTATTTGAATCAACATCAAACGAATAACGTGAACCAGATTGTTGTATATTATGCACACCTGCTATATTAGGAAGATCATGTAAATTATGTGATGTTTCAACGATGAAGTTCATACGTGTTAAGTGGCGTAACTCAGCTAAAGTACCATTTTCTATTATTTTGCCTTTCCGAATAATGGCGACACGATCACATAGTTTTTCAACTTCACTTAAAATATGACTAGATAATAATACAGTACCATTATTAGCTTTAATTTCTTTAATACATGATTGGAATACATCTTCCATTAACGGGTCTAACCCAGATGTTGGCTCGTCGAAGATATAGAGTTCAGCATCGATACTTAATGCGGCAATTAATGCTACTTTTTGACGATTTCCTTTGGAATATGTGCCACACTTTTTACTAATATCTAAATCGAATTGCTCAATGAGACGCTCTTTTTTCGCGTAGTTGGCATGCTTATGCAAACTTAAAAAGAAATCTATAACTTCTCCTCCAGTTAAATTAGGCCATAAATTGACATCACCGGGAACAAAAGCCAAATGTTCATGTATGGTCACTACTTCTGTTAGAGCATCTTTGCCAAAGATTTCAATATTACCGGAACTAGGTGTAAGTACACCTAAAATGATTTGTAATGTTGTTGATTTACCAGCACCGTTAGGTCCAATAAAACCAAAAATTTCTCCTGGTTGTAATTTTAAATCTATACCGTCTAATGCTTTAAACTTGCCAAAGCGTTTGGTTAAGTTAGTGATATTAAGTACAGTCATTTGTGACACCTCATTTATTTATAAAATAATTTGCGCATTTCCGCTAAATATACTTCGAATTCATGAAAATAGTATGTGTAGTTATTATTAGTAATATCGTCGACAGTAAGGTGCTGTTTGACGGATTCACTGTAACCCGTAATCATAAACTGAATTAACTGTAAGGCGTGGGTTGGATTTACGTCATTTTTGAAATAATTATAATCAATATTTTCAGTCATTACATCATAACTTTGTTGTTCTAATTGTTTAATTTTGGTTACTAAGTCGTCGCTAAGTTCGTTGTCCGTAGTTGCAAGGATAGGTAAACTTAAAAAATTAATAATAGTAGGATGACTTTTTAACATTTTCATTTTTATTATCATCATAGCTTGAATTCTGTTGAAAATATCTTGCTGTGACATATCAACTTTATTAAGATACTCTTCACGAACAAACTCTAAAGCATAGTCAATTAAATAATAATACAAACTTTGTTTATTTTTAAAGTAATAAAATAATGTTCCTTTGCTAATGTTGGCAGCACTGACGATAGCATTAGTTGAAGCGTCATGAGGTCCTTTTTGCGCAAATTCATTTAAAGCAGCGTTAATAATTTGTCGTTGTTTTTTGGAATCTAGTTTGTAAAAGGCTTGATGCATAGAATCACTTCCATTATGTTAAGTGGTAATTTTACTCTAAGTATAGAACTTTTGACCATGTTGGTCAAATTAACTCTAAACGGAGCTTACTTGCTAATGATATTAATTGTAGCTACAATTAATATCATTAGTATAGATAGGTTTCTTGACTATTTGTAGAAAGGCACATTAAGTCAATGTGTTTAGTTGCTCATAATCAGCAGACATTAAAATTATTGAACAATTGTTGAAAATCTATCGGTAACTAAAACTAATATAAGCAATAGGTGGGATAGTATGGTTTTATTTTTACAGCCTGTATTTCAAGAACGCATATGGGGAGGCACACAGTTAAAGAACTTTAATTATAATATTCCTTTTGACCACACTGGTGAATGTTGGGCGATTTCAGCGCATCCCAATGGTCCCAATGTAATTACGAATGGACCTTATCAAGGATATACATTAGACCAAGTATGGGAACAAGCACCGTCATTATTTGGGGCTAGTGGACAACAGAATTTTCCTTTATTGACGAAAATTCTTGATGCCAATGATAAATTGTCAGTCCAAGTACATCCTGATGATAATTATGCACAAAAATATGAAGGGGAAAATGGTAAAACAGAATGTTGGTATATTCTAGATGCCGCACCTGATGCTGAAATTATCTATGGTGTTAACGCAGACAACCAAGATGAATTAAATCAAATGTTAGACCAAGGTGATTTTGAAACATTGTTTCATCATATTAAAGTAACAAAAGGTGATTTCTTCTATGTTCCTTCAGGGACAGTGCATGCAATTGGTAAAGGTATTATGATTTTAGAAACACAACAATCTTCTGATACTACATATAGAATTTATGATTATGAACGTACTGATAGTAATGGCAAGCAGCGCGAATTACACTTAGAACAAAGTAAAGCTGTGATTGATGTCGACCGTCAAATTCCGCAGACGAGGTTACCGAAAGAACAATACGAGCAATATACGTATCAACAACTAGTATCGACGACATTTTTTACTGTAGAAAAATGGGATATACATCAACAATTAGCATTTGATAAACAGCAACCTTATTATTTAGTGTCAGTAATAGAGGGCGAAGGTGTACTGTATATAGGACAACAACACTTTGATTTGGAAAAAGGCGCACATTTTATTCTAACTACTGAAGATCAAGATATTTATTTTACAGGAAACTTTAGTATGATCGTTAGTTATGTTTAGTGTTAAAGGGGGAGAAAGAAATGTATAGAATAGCCGTAGATATCGGAGGAACAAAAACTATTGTAGGCGTCATTGATGCACACATGACCGTTGTAGATCAGCAGACTTTCCCAACAATAACAGAGAGTCCTGAAGCAGAATTTGACCAAATACTTGAGCATGCACAAGCATTGCTACAAAAATATCAACAAATTGAGCAACAAACGTTAAATATTGCGATGCCTGGTCCGTGTGATTATCACCAAGGGATATTTTTAAATCCTCCTAACCTACAAGCGTATAAAAATTTTGATGCTGGCGCATATATAACAACACGTAGTGAATTCAAACCAGCTTTTGTAAACGACACTGATGCCGCAATACGTGCTGAAAAAAGAGCGTTGCCTGAAACAACATCTTCATTTGTATATTTAACAATTAGTACAGGTGTAGGGATGGCACTAGTCTATAATGGAGAAGTATTAGCTGGAAGCGATGGTAATATGGGGGAAATTGGACATACAATGATCAAAAGTAATAGTGACTATCAATGTCCGGTGTGCCAGCAATATGGCTGTGTGGAAAACGAAATTTCAGGCTTGGCTATTAGTCGTAAAGCGAGTACCATTTTAGAGCGTGAAGTATCGACCCAAGAAGCTATAAAGTTATATTTAAACAATGACAATGATGAAATTACTGCGATGATGGAAGAAATAATGCAAATGACAGCGCAATTATGCACTAATATTTACAATATTTTTAATGTGTATACTATTGTTTTAGGTGGTGGGGTTACACAAAGTCCCTTACCTTACGAAGAATGCATTACTACGTATGCGCAAGCACACATTTTAAATACCAATAAACCTATCAATGTAGAAGTAAGCAAATTAGAAGCAAATGTATTAACTGGTTTGTATGATGTCACGTAATATATAAAAAGCACAAGTATTTATGCAAATAATACTTGTGCTTTTTATATTGATAATTACAGGCGGTTTTTCTTAATGTGCCAATATTTTCTAATGTTTAAAGTTTTAGACAATTGATCGGATATTAGCAGACCAAGTGCAATTGAACCAGCAATTAAAATAGCGCGTATAAACGTATTACCAGCATCTGTAAAGTTCAAAGTTACTAGCTCTTGAGTTGCTCTGAATGCTAGACTTCCAGGTACAAGTGGAATGATGCCGGGAATCATAAAGATCACAACAGGTGCTTTTAATAAGCGACTTAATATGTGACTGATTAAACCTAAGGACAAACTACCTAATAAACTCGTATAAATGGTATCCATTTGAAAACTTAAATTAAAGATAAAATGTACCATATAGCCACAAGCACCAGCTAATCCAGCAGGTATAAATAATTTTTTTGGAGCATCATATATTAATGCAAAGAAGTAAGAAGCCATAAAGCTAAATAGACAGGAAAATAGTATCATAATTTTGTGGCCTCCTTAATAGATTAAATAGGCAATTGCAATACCTGAGCCTATAGCAAAGGCGATTACAAGTGCTTCTAAAAATTTTGCAGTAAACATTAACATATGACGACTAAACAAATCTTGTATTGCTGTAGTAATGACTACACCAGGCACAATAGGCATAACCGAGGCGATCATTGTCGGTCCTAACGACTCGTACGTATGTATCATCTGAGAACCTAAAATAACGATTGAGCCTAAAATGAATGAACCTACAAACTCTGGTATAAACATAGTCAATGATTTACTTTGCATATATTCAACTATTAAATAACCAATAGCTCCTGCAAGTAGTGTAATAGGTACGTTAATCCACTCGCCATTAAGTAAATATAAAAAACTGAGAGAAATTATACCTGCAGCGATTACTTTTTGCCAAAGCGGACTACTTAAAGAGGTGCGATCAATATTTTGTAGTAAACGATGCGCTTCGTAAATAGACAGTGTGTTACTAGAGAGTTGTCTAGAGATAGTATTGACCTGAAAAATTTTCAATAAATTGGTAATGTTTTTATTGATTCTGACGATACGTGTATCGTGATCTTCACTTAAGGAAAAATTAATAAAAACATTAATGACGTACCCTTGACTGTTATAATAACCCATACTGATAGCCATACGACGCATGGTATCTTCTACGCGCGATACTTCAGCGCCTGATGAGAGTAGTATTTTACCCGCAAGTAAAATGACAGTCATGGTGATTTTATCGCGTTCACTGTTCAATAGTCCGTCCTCCTAGCCAATAGATATTAACATTATTATGGCAGTGGTTTTGTATAAATTCAAAAAGAAATGGTTGCCTAAAGTGAAAAAATTATAATGTGTTGCGGGTAGTCTTCTGGTTGTCTGAAGCCAATGTGCCGTCACACTAAAGGGAGTGGGACAGAAATCTGATTTTGAAAAAATGATTTCGTCGTCTCACCCAGGCAAGGATGACTAGCGTTGAAAAAATGAGTTGTAGTGCATTTTCAATATAGTTAGCTAATACCAATATGAAAAGAGACTAGGACGAATCAAAATTGTCCCAGCCTCTTAGTAAAATGAGTCATCTAACAGTAATTAAACTTCTTTTAAGGCGTTTTCCAAATCAGTTAAAATATCATGGATATTTTCAGTTCCAACAGATAAACGCACAAGATCGTTTGTAACACCTGAAGCTAATCGTTCTTCGTCAGATAATTGCTGATGAGTAGTACTAGCTGGATGAATTACTAGAGACTTTGAGTCCCCAACATTTGCGAGATGAGAAAATAATGATAAGCCATCAACAAATTGTGCAATCTCAGCAACTGTGCCATCAATACCAAATGTTAGTATCGCACCTTGTCCGTTTGGTAAATATTTTTGACCAAGATCGTAATAAGCATTACTTGTTAAGCCTGGATAATTGACCCATTTTACTTTTGGATGTTGTTCTAAATATTCTGCCACTTGTAATGCATTTTGAGAATGACGCTCTAAACGTAAGTGTAAAGTTTCTAAGCCTAGTAAAAATTCATGTACATTAAATGGCGAAACGGCAGAACCTAAATCACGTAATAATTGTACACGTGCTTTAGTAATATATGCTGCTGCACCTACATCATGAGCATAGGAGATGCCATGATAACTTGCATCAGGTTCTACTAAGCCAGGGAATTTACCATTGTCCCAGTTAAACTTACCACTATCAACAATAACACCGCCTATTGATGTGCCGTGACCTCCAATAAATTTAGTCGCAGAATGAACAATAATGTCTGCACCATATTCAAATGGACGTAATAAGTAAGGGGTAGGGAAAGTATTATCAACAATTAATGGAATGTTATTGTTATGTGCAACTTGAGCTACTGCTTCAATATCTAAAACATCTATGCGTGGGTTACCAATAGTTTCAGCATAGACGGCTTTAGTTTTTTCTGTGATTGCTTGTGCAAAGTTTTCAGGATTGCTTGGATCAACGAAATGCACAGTAATACCTAACTTCTTAAAAGTGACATTTAATAAATTATAAGTTCCACCGTATAAGTTTGAAGAAGCAACAATTTCATCGCCGCTTTCTACAATGTTGAGTAAAGCTAGGTGAATCGCAGCTTGGCCAGAAGAAGTTGCAAGGGCACCTACGCCTCCTTCTAATGCCGTTATACGTTCTTCAAAGACATTTTGAGTTGGGTTCATAATGCGAGTATAAATATTACCTGATTCTGCTAATGAAAATAAAGCTTGAGCGTGGTTTGTATCATCAAAAACATAACTTGAAGTTTGATAAATAGGTACAGCTCTTGATTTTGAAAAGTCATCGACTTCTTGTCCTGCATGAATTGATAAAGTATCTAAATGCCATTTATTATTAGTCATAACGAAGCTCCTTAATTTTAAAATATTCTGATAATTCACACTATACACATAATATAATTATAAATCAATAAAACATACTAAAAAGATAGGGATTAAATATGAAAAATTTTAAAAACAAGGTTAGACTTATAACTTAACTAGTAATAGTGTTTAACTACAATAAAGTAAAGAGCCATGTTCAATTAAAATGAATTCACCTAAGCGGAACTATGGTTGGCCACTTAGGTGAATGATAGTAGCAATTAAAATTGGAATACATTAAAACGCAAATCATAAATGTAGTGGAAGTCAGTTATGGAGAGTAGATTTAGTTAGTAGTATTTAATTATGCTGTTCATAGTAGTCGAGTATTTCTTTATTGCTTTGTTGTAACTTGTTATATTTGCCTTTAGGTTGTGGCTTAGCTTTAACCTTAATTTGTGGATATAGTAATAACGCTAAATAACCAGTGATACCGAATATAATAAATGTATTTTGAAAGTTTACGGTATCAATGACGATACCTGCTAATGATGACCCTATAACTTGGCCAACTGCTAATAATAAAAAAGGTATGCCTATACCTAATGAAGCATTTTTGGCGAAAATTTTAATTCCCCACACTAACAATACACCTGTTAAATAAATATAACTAAATCCAAATAAGCCTGAAGAAATAAAGGCCAATAACCAAATATTAGGTGTAAATGCTAATAATAAGGAAGAAGTAGCAAGCATAATAACGCCTAAATTATAAGCGAAATGTATACCTCGTTTATCAATCATAGCGCCTGAAACTCCTCCGATAATACCAAAAAGTCCAATAAGTATCCAAAATATAGAAAGTTCTAAATCTGTATAATGACCTGTCTGTTCTATAAAGGATTTTGAAAAGGTCCAAAAAGGTGCTGTAGCAAAACCTAAAAGTAAAGAAGCTAGGATAATGCGCTTACTATATGTGATATCACGTATATTAAATGAACCTGTTGAAATATTTAAATTATGTTGTAATGGTGGAATATTTTTGAAATTCCATAATAAAACAACAACAGCAATAACACCATATATAAAATAAGTTGCGCGCCAATCTAAAAATACTACCATTGCAGTTAATCCTGTAAACATTAGTCCAAAGCTTGTACCGGAATTGATCCAAGTATTGGCTTTACCTTGATCGGTCATACGAATCCATAAAGAAATAGTATAACCATAAGGTGGTGAAACAAGGCCAGTACTAGCACCAGCAAAAAGGACACCTAAAGATAGTATTAACGCATTTGGCGATATACCAATAGTAAATAAACCAACAATAACAGATAATCCAGCAAGCATAATCATACGTTTGGGGCCTATCGTAGCTGTTTGAAAAGTAGCATATATAATCGTAAAACAATAAGCTAAATAAAATAAAGATGAGATAATACCAGCTTGTGATGTTGTCATCCCGATATCTTCAGTTATGGAAGGTAAAAATAAACCAAAACTAAAGCGCCCAAGTCCGTAAGTAGTAGCAATCATGGCTATACCAGGAAAAACTAATTTAGAAAAGTGCACGTTAATACCACCTTGTAAATTAATTTATATTAGATAGAACGTTCATTCTATTTAAGGGAATTAAGAAACGAGGCACACCTGATTACAGCAATTACCTCGTAATAATGATTATTTGTATGCTTCATTGAGTAACATCCGTGCCATACTCAAAGCCTGGGCAGTCGCTCTTTTAGCATTAATAAGCGCAGTCATAGAAGTCGTCCCCTCTAATAAAAGCGTGAATTGAATTGCTAAGTCTTCACCATTCGTAATACCAGCTTCAGTTGCTAAATTTTCCAAATAATTGAGTAGACGTTGTTTATGGCCACGAGCAATATTTTCAATTTTGTTATCTTGATCTGCATAATCTTCAATCGCTCGAATAAACATATCGCCTTGAGAGGAATAATCATTTAACCACTGACAATGCGCTTCTACAGCGGATAAAAATGGGTACTGTGGATTACGTGCTACATGACTATCAAGATATTGCCAATAGCGAGATTCACGTTGTTGTAATACAGCTTCTACCAATTTATCCTTCGAATCAAAATGATTATATAATGTCATTGTAGCAACATTGGCTTCTTGAATGATTTGTTTTAAACCAACGCCTCTAAAGCCATAATCATAAAATAAACGTTCTGCAGCTGTTAAAATATCTTGCTTCTTTTGTGACATCATATTTCACACCTTTGGATAGAATGACCGTTCTACTTAATGATAACAACAGGTCAGTATTAAGTCAAAATAAGATTACCTTTGACTTAATTACTAAAAAAATGTAATGTGTAACTGAGAAATGAGTATTCACTCACTTTTAGGGGGTAGTTTAATTGATTGAAGTAAACAATGTGAGTAAGGCTTTTAAGAAACAACAAGTGTTAGAAGATATTAATGTTAATTTTGAACCTGGTGAAATTGTAGGATTAATTGGTCCTTCAGGTACAGGAAAAACGACGTTGATTCAATGTATACTTGGCATGGAGCATACTGATACAGGATGGGTTACTATAAATGAAAAGTCGATTCCCAATAGGAAGGTATTGAAAGATATCGGTTATATGGCACAAAGTGATGCACTATATGAAGATTTGACAGGTAAAGAAAATTTAAAATTTTTTGCAGGTATTTATATTAAAAAACGAAAACATATTCGTGAACGTGTGAAAATTTGTAGTGAAATGGTCAACCTTGAGGACGCCTTAAATAAAAAGGTGAAACATTATTCAGGCGGGATGAAGAGACGCTTATCCTTAGCTATTAGTTTTTTACAAGACCCAGCGGTGTTAATTTTAGATGAACCAACTGTAGGCATAGATCCAAAACTTAGACAAGCAGTATGGCATGATTTAAATCTAGCCAAAGAACAAGGGAAAAGCATCATAGTTACCACACATGTATTAGATGAGGCGACAAAATGCGACAGGTTAGTACTAATGAATCATGGCCGTATCATCACAACCGGCACTCCGGAAGAAATCAAACAACAATATCATACAGATACGATTGAAGGCGTATTTTTAAATATGGAGGAATAATGATGAATGCATTACACATTGCAAAGCGTATTGTAAAGCAAACACTAAGAGATAAAAGGACACTTGCATTATTGATCATTGCACCGTTACTTATTTTATCATTGTTATATTATATTTTTTCCGTATCGGATAATTCGAATGGTGTTAAGTTAGGTGTAGCTGAGGCACCAAAAACATTTATTAATGCTGTAGAAAAAGAAGGAATAGATATTCGCTATTATGATAATAATAAGGATATTGCTAATAAAATAAAATCGGGCGATTTAACTGGTTTTGCTACTGTTGAAGACAATCAACTACATGTTACATATGCGAATGATAATCCTACACAGTCGGGAGTGTTGGCTTCACTAAATCAAAAGTGGTTGATTAATCAAAACATGACACAAATGAAAAATAATGCGAAGGAGTTGCAAGATGCATTAGCAAATGTACAGCAACAAGCAGGAGCTACTGATGCTAGTCAAAGCTCTCAAAATAACGTACAACCGTATGAAATAAAGACAGATTACATATATGGTTCAGCAAGTTCAACATACTTTGATATGATTAATCCGATATTAATTGCATTCTTTGTGTTTTTCTTTACTTTTTTAATTTCGGGCATTGGTTTATTAAAAGAACGTACATCAGGCACATTAGAACGACTGCTAGCTTCACCCATCAAGCGTAGTCAAATTATATTTGGTTATATTATTGGTTACGGTATCTTTAGTATAATTCAAACGGTAATTGTCGTACTTTTTGCAGTATATGTACTGAATATTATAGTAGAAGGATCAATTTTGGTCGTTCTTTTAACAACTATACTTACAGCACTTGTAGCATTAACCTTTGGTATTTTATTATCAACATTTGCAGCATCAGAATTCCAAATGATTCAATTTATTCCACTCGTTATTGTGCCACAAGTACTGTTTGCGGGTCTGATTCCTATAGAATCTATGAGTAAAATATTAGGTTATATTGCTCATATTATGCCACTTTACTATGCAGGACAAACGATGCAAGATGTCATGATTAAAGGATTTGTACTAGAAGACGTATACTTAAATTTGCTTGTATTATTAGCATTTTTCCTTATATTACTCGTATTAAATATCATAGGCATGAAACGTTATAGAAAAGTTTAGGGTGAATAGTCATGAACAGTTTAAAAGCAATAGTAGAGTCAATTATGCCTCGGCTTGAACATCTGAGTGAACGTCAAAAAAGAGTGTTGCAAAGTGCAGTTATATTATTTAGCGAGCAGGGCTATGATAAAACAACTACTAAAGATATTGCGCAGCATGCACAAGTTGCAGAAGGGACAGTTTTTAAACATTTCAAAAATAAGCAAACACTACTATATGCTGGATTAATACCTATTTTAAAAAATAATGTTATTCCTGTAGCGCTTACCGAGTTCAAAACAGAACTTACATTGACTAATGATTTGAAAACATTTATCGATAAGTTCGTCGATAATCGTTCACAATTTATTTATGACAATAGAGTGTTAATTAAAGTATTACTCAATGAAGCACTGACTAGTGTACAGTTACAAACAATAGTCATAAATTTGTTTACTGAAAATTTGCTCGCTCAATTAACCCCATTATTGCAAAAGTTGATTGATCAAGGTTATATGAGAGACGTGAACAAAGAATATGCTATACGGACTATAGTTGCACAGACGTTCAACTTGAATTTGCCGATGATTATTGACGCCAATAAATCACGAGATAAAGCATTTGATGAATTTGCGACTTTTGTAAAAGACAGTTTGTATTATAGTTTAAAGGTATAGTAAGTAAAAAGGCTGGGGATGATTGATTCAACCCAGCCTAATTTTATATTGTAGGTAGATGACTATATTGAAATTGTACGTCAATCCTGCTTTTTTCAATGTTAGTTATCTTTTGGAGAGGTGACACAATCTTGTTAATAACATTAGATTGCTGTCTCACTCTTTTGTTTATTTTCGTGGTATTTGAATAACATGACCTAATTGTTTTGGTGGAGTGAAAGCAGCTTGCGTTTCATATTGTTGTTGAATAGTCGTTAAAATATCTTCGGGGAAGATCGTGCTTTTACGTGTTTGATAATTGACAGCCATCATGATAATTTCGTATGTAGCAATCGGTTCGTCTAGTGCGTTGTACATAGATAAAAATAGATGAACGCGTTTAGCATCATAATCATAAATATGTGGTTGGACATAAAAAGACTCATCTAAGACTAATTCTTTAAGAAATGTTATATGAGCTTCTAAGCTAAAAATAGTTATATTTTGATCCTTACGACGACTAACTGAAAAATCCATCGCTTCAAAGAATGCTACCACGCTATCGCTAAATACAGCATAATATTGTGCATCGTGCATGTGATTGTTATGGTCAATCCATGATGGTTGAACAGTGTTTCGGTAAATATAATTGACTGTCATGTGGTTTTCCTCCATTAATTTCATTTTAAGCAAATAAAAACTTATTATATTAAGTACTATCATCTCATGATGATAAAGATAAAATCAAGCTGTGTAGATGTTATAAGGGGTATTAGTCGTTTGAATATTGAATCCATGATAGATTAGTTAGTAATTACAACAAGGAGGTAATCTAACGATGGTAATAAGTGCAATTATTTTATTTATTATATCTCTTGTCTTACTTAGTTATTCTATTGCATTGTTAATCGGTAGAGATGGCTCGTTATTTAGTTTGTTTTCTAAAGAAGAAAAATCAGCAACAAAAGCTGAAAAATTAAGCATTTATCTAGCGACACTAGTTATTTTGGCATTAAGTGTGATTATGTTATTACAGACAATTTAAACAATAAAAAGGTTCAAAGCAATCATTGCTTTGAACCTTTTTATGAGTCACCTTAATATTTTCTTAAGAATGGTGTAGGTCGATGGAATATTTGTTCCACAACATAAGACTGTACCTGTGAAAACAAATGTTCAATGATATTTGTTTTATTTGATAACACACGTATGCTTAATCCATGAGTAGCTAATAAAGTAATACCAACGCGACAGTCATATTGTTTTGCAAGTGGTTTTATATGTTCATATAGATCCTCTATAAAGTGTTGATTTACTTGAGGATGAATAAAATAACATGAACCTAAATGCGTATAATTTTCCATATAGCCAATGTCACCTATATTGTTTTTGCTAGGAGCTAACAACAAATTATCATAACTTACTAAGTTATGATCTACATAGATTTCATTCAATAAATGCATATAATCATAACTAAAGTCAGTATCATCTTTGGCATAACCAGGTGTCAAAATATCTGTATAAAATATAGAACCTTGCGTACTTAAATTGATACAGTTATGTTGGAAAAATTTAGCATTTTCATATGCAATAATTGGATCTGCAACATATTCTAAAAATCCATTATCAGCAATGTTAAATGTTTGATATTGTTCAACATGATCATTTAATGTTTTATAAATTTTTGTAGCACCTTGAGAAGTTAATGTTACTGCAGCATCAGCTTCAACATTAAAATTCATGCGGTAACGGTCACCATCTAAATAGCCACCGCCGACGTTGACAATATAAAATGTAGGGACATGTGATTCATCTAAGTAAATTGGACGCATCACTTTTAAAGCTTGCTCGAAAAATACATCTCTAGCCACAGATTTACGACCATTATTAAAGATGGTCATATCTAATTGTCCTGTCCAATGATTAGACATTAGGCAAGCCCTTTAAGGAATATATCATTATCTATCCAATTTAATACATCTTCTAGTCCATCATCAGTTTTTAAATTGGTAAATGCAAATGGACGATTTCCACGGAATGTTTTTGTATCTTCAGCCATTTGATCTAAAGATGCGCCTACATAAGGTGCTAAATCTGTTTTATTGATAACAAAGTAATCAGATTTAATCATACCTTGTCCACCTTTACGAGGAATTTTTTCGCCTTGTGCTACATCGATGATATAGATAGAGAAGTCCACTAATTCAGGGCTGAAAGTGGCAGCTAAGTTATCCCCGCCAGATTCGATAAAAATAAGCTCAATATCGTCATTACGTTCTTTGAGTTCGTCGATAGCGGCAAAGTTCATTGATGCATCTTCTCGAATAGCAGTATGCGGGCAACCGCCAGTTTCAACGCCAATAATTCTATCTTCAGGTAATACTCCAGAGTTGACTAGAATCTTTTCATCTTCTTTTGTATAAATATCATTAGTGATAACACCAATACTATGGTCTTGTGAGAGGCGTTTTACTAATTTTTCAATGAGTTGTGTTTTGCCGGCACCTACTGGGCCACCAACACCTATTTTTATTGTTTGTGACATATAAATACCTCCTATGATATAAAAATTCTGACATTCACGTTTTCATGCTCCATTTGATTTAGTTCTAAGCCTGGAGCAGTTAAACCTAGATCGGCTTCAGATATTGATAAAATATGATTTCTGATTGGTTCGATTTGACCAATCATAGTCGTCACTATACGTTGACCTGAAGTTTGACCTAATGGAATGGCACGTACAGCATTTTGAGTAAGGCTGGAAATGTTTTGATATAGATAATAATCAATAATTTGAGCGCTTTCGAGTGCTAAATGATGACCTAACATTGCAAAGCAAATTGCAGGGTGAAGATGTGCTTCTTTCTGTTTATAAGCATCTTCATACCATTTAATCCAAGGACTATCGTAAAGTTCATTGGCCAATTTAACCATGCGAACTCCCATTTGTTTTGCACCTTGTCTGGTCTCACGTGGCATACTTTGTACAAAGAGTAAATGATCTAACTTTAATATTTTGGCAGAGTCATTTTGTTCTAATGCCTCTACAACTAAACGAATGGTTAGACCATCACTATATGTCAATTGTTCTTTGAGAAACATAGTGAGCCATTGTTGAAAGCTATTTGCATCGTGGACTATATTGTTTTGAATATAGGTTTCCAGTCCAAATGAGTGACTAAAAGCACCCGTCGGAAATTGGGAATCACAAAATTGAAATAGACGTAAAGCATTATAATCAATCATGTGAATGGCCTATGTGACGAAATGCTTTGTTGACTTTACGGTCCTCATGACTGTATGGAATACCTAAGTCTTGAAGCAATGATTCTACGAGATAATCATACTGGACAAGCATTTCACTTTCAGTAAATTGCGCTGGTAAATGTCTGTTTCCCAATTGATGAGCAATATCACCCATCTCTTGTAAAGAGCGTGGTTTGATAACGAGTAAATCTTCAGAATTTACATCAATTACAATCATATTATTATCATCTGCATACAAAATATCACCATACTGTAAATCAATAGGTTGAGTCAGGCGAATGCCTACCTCGTTACCATGATCTGTAGTTACGCGTTGGATACGTTTAACTAAATCTGAATTTTCCAAGTAAACTTTTTCGATATGTTTTTGCTTTTGATCTGCTGATAAATTAGCAATATTGCCTTGTATTTCTTCAATAATCAACTGTGTTCCTCCTAAAATAAGAAATATCTTTGAGATAGTGGTAATTCTGTTGCAGGTTCGCTTGTGATCTTTTCTCCATCTACGAATACTTCGTAAGTTTGTGGATCTACATCTAATGATGGTGTAGCATCATTGTTTTGCATATCTTTTTTGGTTAATTTACGAATATTGTGCACAGGTCGAATCTTGCGTCTCAAGCCTAAATGTGTGCCGATGTCACTTTCGAAGGCAGTTTTTGACACGAATGTCATTGAAGTACTTTGGATATTACCGCCATATTGTCCATACATCACACGGTATTTTAATGGTTCAGAAGTTGGAATAGAGCCATTAGCATCACCATTTACTGCCGTGTTAATTAAACCACCTTTAACGATAACGTCTGGTTTTGCACCGAAAAATGCAGGTTCCCACATAATCAAATCTGCTAATTTTCCTTCTTCAATAGAACCGACATAATCTGAAATACCATGTGTAATCGCTGGATTGATTGTGTACTTAGCGATGTAGCGTTTAATACGATTGTTATCATTGTATTCACTATCGCCTTCTAGTGAACCACGTTGCGCTTTCATGCGGTGTGCTACTTGCCAAGTACGTGTAATAACTTCACCGACACGACCCATTGCTTGAGAGTCAGAACTTACCATACTAAAGACACCCATATCTTGTAAGACATCTTCAGCAGCGATCGTTTCTTTACGTATACGAGAATCTGCAAATGCGATATCTTCAGGAATAGCGGCATTAAGGTGATGCGTAATCATTACCATATCTAAATGTTCGTCTATTGTATTCACTGTAAACGGAAGTGTAGGATTTGTAGATGAAGGTAAGATATTAGAGTAGGCAGCAGATTTAATTAAATCTGGTGCGTGTCCACCACCAGCGCCTTCTGTATGATACATATGCAATACACGGTCTTTCACAGCGGCCATTGTATCTTCCATAAAGCCAGCTTCGTTTAACGTATCGGCGTGTAAAGCGATTTGGATATCATAGTCATCAGCTACTGTTAGAGCATGGTGTAGGGCTGAAGGAGTTGCGCCCCAGTCTTCGTGGACTTTTAAGCCGATAACACCGGCATGTATTTGCTCGATAAGTGCAGTGTGGTTAACAGCTTGCCCCTTACCTGTAAAACCAACATTTAAAGGTAAGGCTTCTGCAGCTTGTAACATACGGTGAATATGCCAAGGACCTGGTGTGACAGTAGTTGCTTTTGCGCCTTCAGAAGCGCCAGTACCACCACCTATATGTGTAGTAATACCACTTTCCAATGCTACTTGTGATTGCTCTGGATTGATAAAGTGAACGTGCGTATCTATCCCACCGGCCGTAATGATTTTTCCTTCAGCAGAAATAACATCTGTAGTAGCACCAATGACGATATCGACGTTGCCCATAATATCTGGATTTCCAGCTTTACCGTATTTCATAATAAAGCCATTTTTAATACCAATATCAGCTTTGATTACTTTGTCATAATCAATAATCACAGCATTAGTAATAACTAAGTCTGCTACATCTTTATCATCACGTGTGACATTAGGGTTTTGAGACATACCATCTCTAATAGACTTACCGCCACCAAACGCTGCTTCATCGCCATATGTAGCATAATCTTTTTCCACAACAGCGAATAAATTCGTATCTCCTAGACGGATTGCATCCCCAATTGTCGGGCCATATAAACTTGTGTATTGTGATTGCGTCATTTTGAAACTCATTTTTTATACCCACTTTCTTTATTAGCATTTTTACTATTTTTCTTTTCTGCTAATATGACTTTGTCGTCGTCTTCTGGCTTAAAGACACGTGTTTCGTCGATTGGTCCATTGACTTCACCACGGAAACCGAAAATACGACGTTTACCAGTATATTCAACAAGTTGTACATCTTTTGCATCTCCCGGTTCAAAACGTACAGCAGCCCCGGCAGGTATATCTAGATGTTTACCATATGCTTTTTCACGCTCAAAAGTAAGCGCTGGATTTGCTTCATAAAAATGATAATGAGAGCCTACTTGAATAGGACGATCTCCTGTGTTTTTAACGTTCAAAATAGTTGCGTCTAAACCGCTATTTACTTCTATTTCTGTACGTTTAACGATTATTTCACCTGGTTTCATAACAGGTCCCTCCCTATACTATTGGATGATGTACAGTTATTAACTTAGTGCCATCTGGGAATGTTGCTTCTATTTCCATTTCAGTTAACATATCTGCAACGCCTTCCATTACATCATCTTCGCTCAAAATTTGTTTGCCATAACTCATTAATTGTGAAACAGTTTTACCATCTCTTGCTCCCTCTAGCAATTCATAACTGATAATAGCAACAGCTTCAGGATAATTGAGCTTTAAGCCTCTTGCTTGTCGTCTTCGTGCCAAGTCAGCAGCAACAACAAGCATCAATTTATCTTCTTCGCGTTGTGTAAAATGCACTGTAATCCCTACTTTCTAAATTGGTTTGGCATATAAATTTTGTTTATGCACTAATTAATTTTAAGACTATTTCATACATAGTACAAACATTACACATTTATTTTATAATAAAACATTTTTATATAAAAGTTACATTTGTTGTTTTTGACAATTATTAGCTATAAAATGTTATAGGAAGTTCTTGAGTTTAATAGAAATAAGGTGTAAGAATGAAGTATGCTAAAATCGTTTTGAATAATATTGCACAGGTTTTATTATTACAAAACCCATGGACCGGTTTGTTTGTTTTGATTGGTCTCTTTTTAGGAAGTTGGAAAGTAGGGTTGATTGCGCTTATAGCGAGTATCATTGCGTTATTATTAGCGAAGCAAACCAATTATTCAGAAGCGGAAATAACAGCTGGTTTAGCTGGGTTTAACCCAGTATTAACAGGTATTGCTCTAACAATTTTTTTGACGTCAGAATGGTATAGTTGGGTATTTGTTATTATTGCGATATTAATAACTATGCCTATTGGTTCAGCAGTGCGAGAATTTTTAAAACCTTTTGGTGTACCTATGTTGACTATACCGTATGTGTTCATTAGCTCTAGTGTGTTATTAACATCTTTTCAATTTCAACACGTAGATGCTGATATTGATATTTTACCTAATACAGTTAAAGAGATCGTCTTTTCAGAACATAACGTACATTTTATATCAGCATTTTTGTCAGGATTCAGTGAAATATTTTTATTAGATAATGTCATGGCAGGTATCTTGATTTTAATAGGTATTTTTATCGCTTCTAGAAAAGCGGGGCTGTTGTCAATTGGTGCTAATTTATTAGGTTTAGGTATCGATTTAATGTTTGGCGCAAATCATGATCAAATAAATGCAGGTTTGTTTGGTTATAATGTGGTCTTGACGGTATTAGCTTTAGGTGTGGCTTTTGAAACACGTATAAATCGATATATCAGTATTGCACTGGGGATTTTGTTAACCATCATGTTACATGCTGGATTAACTACATTATTAACGCCATTTGGTTTACCGGTGTTTACATTACCATTCATTATTGCAACATGGATTATGTTGTTTGCAGGCACTCGTATGCAAGAACAACAAATAGATGAATCATTAGAAAATCAAAATGGGAAGTAGGAATTAATATGAAAAAACTAGCTACATTAGTGGCGGTTGCAACAATCGTATTAGCTGGATGTAGTGGGTCTGGTCAACAAGATCAATCTAAGACCTTAAATGTGGAGTTGCCACTAAAAACAAAAACATTAGCACCTTATGACACAGATGTACCTGTCAAAATGGGGGCAGCTGAATCATTATTTAAAGTTAATAAAAAAGGTAATGTTGAAAAATTATTAGTCGAAAAATATAATCAACCATCAGCTAAAGAGCTTAATTTAACAATTAAAGATGATATTAATTTCCAAAATGGTAAGCACTTAACAGGTCAATCAGTGAAAAAAAGTTTGGAATATAGTTTGAAACATAGTGATTTAGTGAAAGGATCGTTACCTATTGAACAAATTAAAGCCGACGGACAACAAGTGCAAATTACAACTAAGGAACCTTATCCTGAACTTATTTCAGAATTAGCAAGTCCGTTCGCTGCTATATATGATGTGAATGCCAATAGTGACATTAAAAATAAACCGATTGGCACAGGCCCATATCAAATTAAGTCACATCAACAATCGCAAAAAATAGGTTTGCAGCAATATAAAGATTATTGGCAAGGACAACCGAAAATGGAAAAAATTAATGTTACATATCAAGAAGATGGTAACGTTAGAGCAAGTGATTTAAAATCTGGCAAAGCAGATGTCATCACTGACGTCCCTGTCGAAAAAGTGAAGTCTTTAAAAGCAGATGATAAAACTAAAATTTCGAATGTCTCTGGCTTTAGAACTGGTATGTTGCTCTATAATCATGACAGCGATAAAATGACTAAACCAGTGCGTCAAGCATTAGATAAAGTCATAGATCGTCATAGTATTACCCAAGAAATATCAAAAGGCTATGCCAAACCTGCAAACGGTCCTTTTAATGATTCTGTCTCTGGCATTAAACATAATAAAGTACAGCAGCAAAATCTTGAGGAAGTTAAAAAAATCTTGAAGAAAGAAGGCTATACTAAAGAACACCCTTTAAAAATAGTAATGCCGACTTATAATGGACGTCCTGAATTGCCTAAAATTGCGCAAGTAATTCAGTCAGATGCGAAGAAAGTTAATATAGAGATTGATGTGCGTAACGTTGATGATATTGACGGTTACTTAAAAGATAAATCACAATGGGATGCGTCTATGTATAGTATGGGAACATTACCTCGTGGCGATACAGGTTATTTCTTTAACCAAGCCTATAAAACTGGTGGAGCTATTAATCAAGGTAATTATCATAATAAACAAGTAGATCAACTCATTAACCAGTTCAATACAACGGTAGATAATGACAAACGACAAAAATTAACGAACGAAATCTTAGATATTACTGCACGAGATTATGCGAATAGTTATATTACTTATAATGATACAATTGTTGGTTTGAATAAGCAGGTGCAAAATGTTAATGCTACTCCTGAAGGTATCTATCTTATAGATCATAAGGTTGAGAAAACGGATGATTAAAAATTTAATTTCCAGATTTACACAAATGATTATCGTCTTGTTTGTGTTATCCATCATTACATTCATATTGATGAAGTTAACACCAGGGAACCCGATAGATAAAATTTTACAGCTTGACGTGGCAAATGTTTCATCAACGCAAATTGAAGCTACGAAAGAAAAATTAGGGCTCAACCAACCGCTAATCGTACAGTACTTTCAGTGGTTAACGCACATTGTGCGCTTGGATTTTGGACTGAGTTATCAAACAGGTTCGCCAGTAATTCAAGAATTGCTATATTATGCACCACCAACTTTAATTATTGCACTTTGTACTATTGTAGTTGTGTTGTGTATTTCTATCCCACTAGGGGTGCTGTCAGCAAAGTATTATCATACATGGATAGATACATTGATTCGTACACTAACGTCATTGACAGTTAGTGTACCGTCATTTTTTGTAGGAATTCTTTTGATTTATATTTTTGCGCAGCAATTACAACTGTTACCTTCATCAGGAACCGACAATATAACAGGTTATATTTTACCAGTAATTGCTTTGAGCATTGGTATGAGTGCATACTATGTACGCTTAATTCGTTCTACAGTCATTGAGCAATTTCGGTCAAAAGAAGTTGAAGCTTCGAGAATACGGGGTATGTCTGAATATTATATTTTATGGCACGATATGTTTAAACCAACTATGATACCCGTTGTAACTATGTTAGGAATGTCTGTAGGTAGTTTAATTGGTGGTACTGTGGTGATTGAAAATTTATTTGGTATACCCGGATTGGGCTATTTTTTAATGGATAGCATCCGAGCTCGGGATTATCCTGTAGTACAAGGGGCTGTGCTATTAATTGGATTTTGTGTAGTAATTGCAAATATTGTTAGTGATTTATTATTACTGTGGTTAGATCCTAAACGGAGATCTTACCAACCTATTCGTCAGCATCAACTAGATAAGCAAGGAGGCGGTATACAATGATTCAACGAAACAAGAGCAACATTGTATATGCTATCTTTTTTTGTTATTTAGTCATAATAATAGGTGCACAATTTGTAGTTTCTACTAATGATGCTATTGACGTACACTTGTCACAAACATTTGAAGCACCAAGTTTGCAACATTGGTTAGGTACTGATGATTATGGTAGAGATGTGTTGAGTAGGGTGATTATAGGTGCGCGCTATACTTTAGTTGTGAGTTTAATTACGCTTGTGTTAGTAGTTATTATTGGTGTCCCACTAGGATTAATAGCTGGATATTTGAATGGATGGACAGATAAAGTTATTATGCGATTGCTTGATATTGGTTTAAGTATACCTGAATTTGTACTTATGATAGCTATGGCTAGTTTCTTTAAACCAAGTATTTGGAATTTAGTAATAGCGATAACTCTTATAAAGTGGATGAATTACACTAGACTGACACGTGCAATAGTCAATGGCGAAATGGGCAAGTCCTATATTAAAATGGCCAAACTATTTGGTGTGCCAAACTATATGATTATTTGGAAACATGTATTGCCAAAAGTTATGCCGTCGATACTTGTGTTGATGACAGTGGATTTTGGGAAAATTATTTTATATATTTCATCATTGTCATTTTTAGGGATAGGTGCACAACCACCTTCGCCTGAATGGGGAGCCATGTTAAATGCGAGTAGATCATTCATGGAAAGTAATCCTTTATTAATGATTGTACCAGCTTTAATGATTACAATAACAATTTTAATATTTAATTTAGTTGGAGATCGTCTCCGGGATAATTTATTAAATGGGAAGCGTGAGTCAAATGAGTAATCAATTAGAAATTACGCAGTTGTACATTAACAATAATAGCGGTAAAACACTCATTCACGGTGTGGATTTATATATAAAAAGCGGGTTAGTCAATGTGTTAATTGGTGAAAGTGGATCAGGAAAGACTTTGACAGCCAAAGCAATGATTCAACATGTTCCTGATAATTTAACAATGACACACTCCACATTAAAATATAATGGTAAGCAGTATAAAGATATGTACGAATTACTAGGGACAACGATTGGCTATATTTCTCAAGACTATAGTCATAGTTTTAATGAACATACTAAAATTGGCAAACAATTAATAGCAATTTATCGAGCTCATTTTGCAGTAAATAAACAACAAGCAAAAACGAAAGTATTGGAAGCTTTAGCATGGGTTGAATTAAATGGACAAAAAATTATGGAGCAATATCGCTTTACATTGTCAGGTGGTCAACTTGCAAGAGTCCAAATTGCTAGTGTTTTAATGTTGAAACCTCAACTTATTATTGCTGACGAACCTACGGGGGCACTAGATGCTGTTACAGGTTATCATTTAATGACGCTTATACGTCATTTAGCTGATGTACACAAAGCTACTTTATTAGTCATAACTCATAATTTGACGCATGTATTAAGTTTTAGTGATTATATTCAAGTGATAAAAGACGGCTCAATCGTAGATCGACTTACTATCGATAATGTAAAACAAGGTCAGATGACTCAATATAGTGAGACACTATTTCGACATCGCAGCCAGTTAGTGAAGGATGAATCATATGATTAAATTAACAAATGTAGCGTACTTTGATAACAATAAACCGATATTACGTAATATAAACTTTACTATGAATGCACAAGAACGTGTTGGTATAGTTGGAGAAAGTGGTTCAGGTAAGACGACACTGGCTCATATTTTGCTAAGATTAATTACGCCAACAAAGGGACAATATGATGCACATTCATTGACGATGTTGCCGATTTTTCAACACGCTATTGAAAGTTTCAATACCCACTTAACACTGGCACAATCACTTGCAGAACCTAAAAAATATTATAAATCTATTAATAGTAATATTGATTTGACGTTACAACATTTAATGACCCAATTGAATTTAGACCCAGAGTTATTACAAGCAAAACCTTATCAATTAAGTGGGGGACAATTACAACGCTTTAATATTTTACGCACATTAATGTTGCAACCTGAAATATTAATTTGTGATGAAATTACTTCAAATTTAGATGTATTACTAGAACAACAAATGAGCAATGTACTATTAAATTATTATGAAGAAACTCAGCATGGAATGGTTATAATTTCTCATGATATGGCGTTTATTACCGCTACTGTAGAACGCATAGTGGTCATGCGTGATGGCGAAATTGTAGATGATTTTCACAAAAAATATTTGTTTAGTGCAGAAAGACATCCATACACACAGCAATTGCTTGCTGTTTATGATGTAGAGTGGCGAAGCAAGAAATAGTAAAGATATTAAAAACTACTGGCATCTATTACAGCCAGTAGTTTTATTATAGGTAAATTTTAATAATAATTGATATCAGTCAACTAAAGTCTAGAACGAATTTAACGTTCTAGACTTTAAATGGTGATTTGCCTATTAAGATTTAGCAGTTTGAAAGTAAATAGAGAAGGCTCTTTTTACAATTTCTAAATGCTTATTGTTATAATAAGGCGAAGTGCTAAAATATACTAAAATTTCACTTTTTGATTGCACGTTTATTGGAAAATCAGCATCTGTAGATACCAAATCTGCTAGTTCTCCTAGTGGCGTATTATCACCAGTAAAATTTCGTATAAATTCATAAAAACTCAGAAAACCACCTCATTTATTGAATATAAGTTATTATAACTTAAAAATTTAAAGTTGTGCAATACTGAAAATTGTGAAATTTTCTTGTGCACCTTATAATGAAAAACAATAGCAGTTGGAAATATAAATAAAAGTTATTATAATGTTATAGTTAATTATTATATGAATTCACAAGTGATGTTAGAAATGTAAACTAAAATACACGTGTAATCTAAGAGAGAGGAGGTATAACTATGCAAGCTAGCACAAAGATAGATAACTGGATGGAAATTACAAAGTACGTACGTTATATCGACACTATGATCGAAAATGTATTAAAAGAACAATTTGATATAAGTCTAAGAGAATTTTATGTGTTGTATGAAATCTATAACAGTAAAGGTAAGAAATATAAAATTAATGATTTAATTAAAGTAGTAGATTTAAGTCAAAGTGCCATGTCTCGGTTGATTGTCAGACTAGAAAAAATGACTCCTGCTTTTGTTTATAGACAAGAATGTGTAGAAGACCAACGTGCCATGTATATATATTTGACAGCTGAAGGTGCTGAGCAAACTGTAGCTGCGATGAATAGTTATAATCAACTTATTAAAAAAGTTAATTTAAGCCAAATTCAGCATTTAGCCCGTATTACGAATGATAGTCAGTAATTTAGTTCAACTATAGGTACAACCAATCATCATGAAAAAGTTAATTTAGTGTGCATTTAGTCCCTATTTTCAAAGTAATAAAAATCGATTTGTATGATTATTTTAGGGTATTTAAGTGATAAAAGGATGGTGTTTTTATGAATATTACATCAAATTGGTTGAATTTAGCTGTGGCAGATTTATCAGTGAGTGAAGGATTTTACCAAGCACTAGGTTTTACTATTAAACACAATGAAGCAATGCAAGCAAAGATGTTAGGCATAGAAACAGCAGATGGAAAAATTATTATGTTAATAGAGCAGCAACAATTTAAAAAAGCTGCGAGTCTTGATAATATTCCAAAGATAGATGGAGCTTTAATTTCACTATCAGTAGCAACGGAAGCGGAAGTTGATGACCTATTAACGCTAGTAAACCAAGCAAATGGCACAGTGTTGCAACGAGGAACTAAATTAGAAGGTTATTATGGAGGACTATTTAGTGATCCGGACGGCCACCGCTTTAATGTTATTGCGATGAGCTAAAGAGATGACAGCAATTGAATAATTCAGGAAAGAGGGATTAAACTTGATTAAAGCAATAGCAGTCGATAAAGACGGCACTTTTTTTAAGTCGGATCATACATATGATCTGGCTTATTTTGAACAATTATATAAACAAATGGAAAAGCAACAAATAAAATTTATTGTTGCAAGTGGAAATCAATATGAGCAATTGCGTTCATTTTTCCCAGGTAAAGATCAAAAAATTGTGTATGTCGCTGAAAATGGTGCATTAACTTATTTTAACAACGAACTCTTGGCTAAAGAGGCTTTTGTCGATAGTGATATACATAATGTAATAAAGTATTTACAACAAACTTACCATATTGAAAATATTATATTAGGTGGAATTAAAACAGCATATATGCTGAAAGGCACAAATCAAACCTTTATAGATTATGCACAGTTATACTATAAAAATATTACATTTGTGGATAATTTTAGTGAAGTAGTTGATGATACATTTATTAAAGTCGCTATGCGCATTCAAGATACAAATTTAGTAACTACGATTACTGAGGATTTACAACAACGGTATTCAGATATTGTCAGAGCAGTAACAAGCGGTAATGATAGTGTGGATTTACTAGTACCATCAGTGAATAAAGGTAAAGCAATACAAACTTTGCTCGACGACTGGGGAATAGCGAACCATGAATTATTAGCTTTCGGTGATGCTAACAATGACATAGAGATGTTGCAACTGACACCACACAGTTATGCTATGGCATCGTGTAGCCCTGAGTTAGCAAGAGTTGCACAATACCGTGCACCATCGAATGACGATTCTGGTGTGTTACAAGTGATTGAACAGTATCTTCAAGCCCAAGATTAGTTGATAGTGAAAAACTCAATGATTACAGATGCTAACTTCCAATATTAATAGGAAGGAGATCTGTAAAAATTGAGTTTTTTTATGTTATTTAATTATTAATACAGGTATCTCTGCGCTGTTAGCAATTTTATGTGTAACATTGCCTAGCACATTACCTAAATTAGCCTTATCGCGTTTATTACTCATGACAATAATGTCATAGGCGGAATCTTTAAGTTCTTTTAGTAAGGTCTGTTTAATAGGTCCGGAACTGAATTTTACGTTAACAGAGACACCGGTAGCTTCTAACTCTTCAATAAATGGATGTAGTTGATGTTCTTTTTCCTCAGCTATATCTTCTAAGTGTTTATTATTGTAACGCACTGAACTTTGTAATTCCGCTTCGGATATTACATTATAAAGCGTTACAGTAACATTGTCTCTTCCTGCAGCTAAGCTTTCAATTTCTTTTGGCACATTTGTAAATGAGTTGTCAAAGTCATATGCTAATAAAATATTATTATACATAGTCATTGCCTCCTTTTACTTGTTAATACCCTATTAAAAAAATTATAATGACTTAAATTTGGTATTTTGCAGTGTATAAAGTTTATATAACTATTAAAAACATAGGGAAATAGTATAGAAAAAGGCGTGTGGTAATTAGTAGTATTTACTTAGATTGCATGCTTAAGTTATTCAATATTACTTTTTAATTTATTGTCCATATCATTAGCGACGTATTCCAGTAATTGGTTAATTTCCGTTTCATCCATTTCAGGTGCTGCTTTTATTTTAATAATTAAGCCTAAATTCGTGCGAACATGAAAAGTTGGTTTATTATCTTCAGTAGTTTTTCTTAAAATTTCCATTAAAATCACTCCTGCTTATCAAATTTACGTAGCTATGAAGGAGAGGGCTGCTAACTAACGATATATGGCACGGCAAAAATAGTTTGTGAGAATAAAAGTATCAATATAAATTTATTTTACCATTTTTTGTGTGTGCATAATAGTTTCATGAATTATATAACAAAATAATAGAAAGGGAGTGGACAGAAATCTGATTTTGAAAAAATGATTTCGTCGTCCCACCCCGGCAAGGATGACTAGCATTGAAACAAGCTTGATTTGAAGCGCAATTTCAATGCAGTCAGCTACTGCCAATATAAAAGAGGCTAGGACGAATCAATATTGTCCTAGCCTCTGGACTTACTATGCATCTAAACCAACAAGCTCTTGAATATTATGATAATTATTTTGTTGTAAATAGCTAGCTAAAGCTTTATTCATTTTTTTAGTAAGTGTAGGACCTTCAAAAATAAGGGAACTATAAATTTGTACAAGTGATGCACCATTACGCATCATACGAATGACATCATCAGCAGTAAAAATACCGCCAGTACCAATAATAGGGAAGTCTCCGTTAGTGTGTTGGTATGTCCATTTAATCAATTCTAAATTACGTTCGAATAAGGGCTTGCCACTTAAACCACCAGTTTCATTTTGGTTGTTAGAAGTAAGTGATTCACGGCGTTGTGTAGTATTAGCCAAGATAATACCATCAAATGTATCAACTATTGTTGGTAAAATTTGACTTAATTCAGTTGTGGAAATATCAGACGTAAGTTTAATGAAAATAGGTTGTGTAATATTTTGAGATGCCTGAAAGTATGTTAATGTATTACAAAGCATCGCAAATTCATCTTTATCATGAAAGTTTTGTAAGTTTGCTGTGTTTGGTGAACTAATATTCACAGTGAAAAATGTCGCATCATATTTAAAAGTTTCCATGACCTTTAAATAATCTTGATAGCGTTCTTCATAAGGAGTTGTTTTATTAACGCCTATATTAATACCGATGGGCACATGATAAGCATATTTACGTAAATTACTTAATGCTTTATTCATACCAATATTGTTAAAACCCATACGATTGATAATGGCTTGGTCATCAATTAAACGATACATCCGTGGCTTAGGATTGCCAGGTTGAGGTTTAGGCGTTATGCCACCTAATTCCAAGGCACCAAAACCAGCCATTTCAAGGACTTTAGGTACTTCGCACGACTTGTCAAAGCCAGCAGCTAAACCAATAGGATTATTAAAAGTTACGCCAGCAATTTGTTGTTGTAGCGTGTCTTGTTGATAATCAAAACAGCTTTTAACTGCTGAAAGCAATTTATTATGTTTTTGGATAAATTTTAAAGCATTAATGGTCATACCATGAGCTTGTTCTGGATCGATGTTAAAGATAAGTGGTTTGAGTAATTTGTACATGATTTACGCTCCAATAGAAAAAGTTTAGTTTTGAAAAATGAAAGTTGATGTTACGACTAATTTATAAAGTTATTATTATTTTACAATAGAGTAATGATTTAAATAAAGGTTAAACGTGAAATACATTAATATGACTTGCTAATTTGGTACTTATATTGGACCACAGAGCGTATAATTTTCACGAAGGAAAGTAGGGATACGATGGATAAACAATGGATAGAACAGTTGAATATAGCAAATATAATTTCAATTACACCAATCAGTGGTGGTGATGTCAATGAGGCGTACAAAGTAGATACTAGTGATGAACAATATTTTTTACTAGTACAACGTAATCGAAACTCAGATTTTTATGCGGCAGAAATAGCTGGACTGAAACAGTTTGAAGCTGAAGGTATTCAAGCACCTATAGTAATTGATTATGGTCAAATAACAGATGATGCTTATTTATTATTAAGTTATCTAGATGAAGGAATCGAAGGTCAACAAAGTGATTTAGCGCGCTTAGTTGCCAAAATGCACCAAAATAAGCAACCAGAGGGTCAATTTGGTTTTGATTTACCGTATCAAGGTGGAGATATTACTTTCGATAATGCTTGGTCTACACAATGGCAAGATATTTTTGTGAAACAGCGTTTAGATCCTCTGAAAGACGCATTAGTGGAGAGAGGGATGTGGCAAACAGCAGATATTCAACAATATGAACAAGTCAGAGCAATTATTAATCAAAGTTTAGCTGAACATCACAGTGAACCTTCCTTGTTACATGGTGATTTGTGGGGTGGCAATCACATGTTTTTAACAGATGGCTCACCAGCATTATTTGATCCGGCACCTTTATATGGTGATAGAGAGTTTGATATTGGAATTACTATGGTATTTGGTGCTTTTAATCAGAGTTTTTATGAAACATATCAACAAGTGTTACCGTTAGCTGACGGTGCGGAACTACGGTTAGAATTTTATAAGCTCTATTTATTAATGGTACATTTTTTGAAATTTGGAGGTATGTACGCTAGCAGTGTTGAACGTAGTATGTATAAAATTATTCAAGCTAAAGCGTAAATTGGTTTTTAAGAACGTTAATACGCAATGTAATTGTTAATAAAGCACGAAAAAAGACTGGGCAATCAATGTGCACCAGTCTTTTTATTTGTAGTTACAAATCTAAAGTATCCATTTCTTTTCGTAATTGATACACTTTGTCAGGTGTTACATCTTCACCTAATGGATCTACTACTTTTAATGTTGAAAACGTATTAACAACTTGTCCTCTAATCATTTTCAAATATTCTTGTCTTAAATGATGTTGCTCGCTTTTTTCTGCAGTTGTTAGTGTAGTTACTTTTTCTTTATTTGCTAAAGCATTGATTCTATCTAATAATTCCATGTTTGTGTTCCTCCTGTATTGAATGTGGTAAGAAATAGGGAATAACATGTTCACCTATTTCCAAAATCATATCTTCATAAGTTCGATTATAATTAACGAAATGAAGCATAATATGGTTTGTTCCTATTTTTTCATATTGTTTTAACATTTGTAATAACGTATTACGTCCTAAATGATAGCCGCCTTTAATAGGTTTTAAAAGTGCATTAGGATTACTATCTAAGTCAATGGCTAAAGGATGCATAAATGGTTTGAAGTGTGTTGAATCATGCCATTCAGCGAGTAATGCTTTTTGTTGTTGGAATGCTTGTGGATAGAACATCCAACCATCCATATGCTTTTTAATCCACGTCATCGTTTGTTGTGCATATCCAGTAGCAAACATTGGAATATGTCGGTGTTTGGGTAGCACTTGCAATCCACTTTCTTCATATAGGGAAAATAAATCGTTATCGATGTGTGGTGAATGACTCTGCCACATTGACTGTAATGATTCGATTGTTTGTTGAAAAGTTGTACTTAACTGGTCGCTATCAATGTCAAAGGCAGGAAATTCAAATTTTCTATCACCTGTAGCCATACCTAGTAACAGCCGTTCATTCGATATTAAATCTAATGATGTTGTTGCTTTAGCTAGATGGATAGGATGACGTAACGTTGCTACAATACTTGAAGTACCTAAAGCAATATTAGTTGTATGTGTACTTAAATACGTTAAAAAGACAAATGGATCATAATTTGTCGTTACGTCTCCCAGATGTGGGCTATATAATGGGTTGTCTCTGACAAACAAACTACTAAAGCCGACATCATCAGCTAGACTAGCTAATCGTGCTTGTGTTGCAAAAGCATACGCATCATGAGTTGCATTGTCAAATGGCACAATTAGTCCTAACGTTAACTTCTGTGGCTGAAAAGTACGCTGAAATGTCTCGTGTTCTTCTGCTAATGTCACGTCATTACCTCCAATCTAATAAAATTAAACAACAACCATTAACTAAATAACATCCGTTGTTTAATTGGTATTATAGCACCTTTGGCTGTAAAGACAAACGACATGCTCTAGAAGAAGTTGTCTAAACAACATAGTATTAAAAACGTTGAAAAGATAAAAATTAGCATAAATTATTTGTTTTTAATTTAGTTTGATTACCAGCAAATGTTTGAATAATAATAAAATAAAATATAAATTGAACATGCAGGTCAATTTTAAGGAGGAATTATGATTTTGAGAAAATTTATTACACGAGTCATGTCAATCGCGATTATGGCATTGGCAATTGTGTCTGGCAGCTTTGTATCACAGGCACAATCTACTTCTTATCCAATTAGCCAAGACGATAAAGAAAATACGCAAGAAGTCATATTACCTAATAACGATAGACATCAAGTCGAAAACACAACTAGTGGACATTATCAGGCGGTAGGCTATGCAGATTTAGGTCAAAACATAGCTACTGGAGTGGTTATTGGTGAAAATACAGTGTTGACCAATAAACACGTTGTGAACTTATCAAATGGTAATATGAAATTTTCACCTGCTGCTTCAGATGCCTCTACATATCCAAACGGTACATTTGAAGAAAAAAGTGCTGAACCTTATCCAGGGAATGCAGATTTAGCAGTAGTACACTTCGAACCAAATGAAAATGGGCAACATGTAGGAGATGTTGTGCAACCGGCAACAATCGGTGATGCAACACAAGCTCAGAAAGGTGATGATGTTACAATAACTGGTTATCCTGGAGATAAAGAATTAGCGACAATGTGGGAAAGTAACGGTCAGATTATATCAAATGGTGATGGTGATATGACATATGATGCGAGTACTTACGGTGGTAATTCTGGTTCTGGAGTCTTCAATAGCAGTAATGAATTAATCGGCATCCATTATGGTGGTGTTGAAGGACAAAGTAATAATGCTGTGCCTTTATCTGGCGACGTATTAAACTTTATTAATGAACATAATCAATAAGGAATAATCACAGTTATCCAAAAAGACGCTAAACATATATAAATAACTTGTTAGATTGTGTTAAAGAGGCTGGGACAATATTGATTTGTCCTAGTCTCTTTTCATATTGGTAGTAGTTGACTGTTTGGTATATTGGCAGTTTTTATGCACGCTTTCCGTGGGCACTGCCTCAGCCTGTATTCTTCGGCTAGTGCTTTACCCACAGGAGTCGGCATAAATCACTGCCAACAGGATATGGGTTATATGTATCATATGATTCGATAGGTCGACATTATCTCCTACTATGTAAATATACGAAAAAGCACTACTATTTTGACAAAGCTATATAAATAAAAAATAAACAAACTCTTCGCAAATTAATGCAAAGGATTTGTCTACGTTATGGAGGCTAGAACATCATTGATTTGTCCTAGTCTCTTTCCTTATTGGCAGTTAGCTGACTGCATTGAAATTGCGCTTCAAATCAAGCTTGTTTCAATGCTAGTCATCCTTGTCGGGGTGGGAAGACGAAATCTTTTTTATTAAAATTAGATTTCTGTTCCACTCCATATTTTATTCGAAACCTCTTTTCATATGGGCAGTAGCTGACTGCATTGAAAATGCACTTCAAACCAAGCTTGTTTCAATGCTAGTCATCCTTGCCGGGGAGGGACGACGAAATCATTTTTTCAAAATCAGATTTCTATCCCACTCCCTTTTAATACTGTTAGCTTGATTAATGAAGTAAGATTTCCCGGGTTATCGCTTTATATTACATGCTACGCATAATAAATTATTAATAGTAGTGAGTATAGTTGAAGTCTCAAAAACCCTTCAAAGTCAATTTGTATAAAAAACTGCTTTAAAGGGTCGTTATGAGTGTTCGTCTACATATTGAACGTTACTTAAGAATTTTTTGAGTTAGAAAGGGTAAAGATTTTTCGATATATACTTGTGGTGACTCATTACTTGTATAAAACCAGTGATGAGCAACACCATATAAGCCCCATGATAAAAAACGTGCACTTGTAGCTAACGTCTCACGGCTTTCACTAGGATGTTGTTGTTCAATTAAAGATAAAAAGATATCTTCTAATTCTTCTTTAATACGCTTTTCGACTATCTTACCATAGGCTTCACTGTTTAATTTACACTCTTCATGAGTACTTTGAATATAACTTGTAATCGTAATAAATATATTGCAAAGTGTGTCATGATTGAGCTCTGATGAAACATTAAGTGTACTGTTTAAATTTTTCAAAATTGTTTCCGACAAAGTATAATCCATAATATCGTATTTATCTATAAAATGAGCATAAAATGTTGCTCGATTGACCGTTGCTTCATCAGTGATATCTTTCACAGTCATGGTGTGTAATTCTTTTTCTTTGGCTATTTTTCTGAAAGCATCCATCAATAACTTTTTAGTTCTAATAATACGTGGATCTATATATTCGGTAGTTGTCATTTACAGTCGCTCCTTGAATATAGAAGTTAATTAAATTATGTTTATTTCAACAATCATTGTCAATGTAAGAGATTTATGTAGGTAAATACCACTATTTAGCTGTCTGCTTGTTTTTCTTGTATTAATCCGTTAGACATACTATAAATAATGATACCAAACATAATTATAATAATACCAATAATACTAAGTGGCGTTGGAAGTGCGATGCCGAGTAACAACATTTCTCCAATTAAAGTGAAAACAATTTCCATAGCTTGAGTCGATTCGACGGCAGCTAGTTTTGCTTGGTTATGTTTCACTAGATTAGTAGCATAAAAGAATAAAAATGTCGCAATTATGCCTGAAAAGATTGCTACAATAAATGATTGTAGTGTTTGTGATGGTGATGGTAATCCGTGTGATGAGACGCCTAGCACAAAAATAACAAGCCAAATAGGCAGTGTTACTAATGTCATACCGTAGATTCGTTCAAAAGTAGATAATTGATTATCTACTAACACCATCATTTTTCTATTCCCTAAAGGATAACAAAAGCCTGCAATAACTAAAGGTACTACTGATAATAAGAAAGTCGTAAATTTAATAGAAGTTGCGTTGGGAATTTGTACCAGAATTACACCGACAATCATAATGCTGGAAATAGCTACTGAACGCCACGAGATACGTTCACGTATCAAAATTGTTTGATTACGGTAATTAACTTGTTCGTAAAATAATGGTGCTAATAATAAACCACAAATAATAGTTAATTGCCAAGTAGATGAAATCAACCAGCCAGGACTATAATCTGCAACAAATGTTATAGGAACGTAAAAACAGACGAAACCTAATGTACTCCATAGTATCCAGGCACTCAAATTTTGACGTATATGACGATGTACATGACGGTGACGTTGGTGTATAGCGACAAAAATAAGAAGCAAAGGAAACATAAATATATAACGCAATGACGCGCTAAACATCCAAGAGCCACTATTATTGGACATTACATGATTTAATATAAAGGTAAATGAAAAAAATAATGCTCCTAAAACCCCAATTAAGATAGCTTTCATTAAAACACCTCGTTAATTATATTATTATTTTAAATTTATCACTTTATTCACTAATTGCAATAAATGTTTAATAAATAAATAATATGGTTTGAATACAAATAAACAACTACTTTTTTAAATACTAAAAATAAAATTTATGAAGGCGTTTTCAAAAATTAAAAAAAGGGAATAATATTTTATATTAACTGTTCAAAGGTAAGAATAGTTATAGGGGTATGAAGTGTGAGGTAAAATCATAATGATTTTATCTGTCTATTGTTACAAGGGGGAAAACAATGGAAACAAAATTACATAGAGAGTTAAGTAATCGTCATATTCAGTTAATTGCGATAGGTGGAGCAATTGGTACAGGATTATTTTTAGGGGCAGGTCAATCCATTCATTTAGCTGGTCCATCTATATTGTTAACCTATATAATTGTTGGCTTTGTCTTATTTATGTTTATGCGAGCAATGGGTGAAATGTTATTATCCAACACGAAATTTAATTCATTTGCAGACATAACTAATGAATATGTTGGACCACTTGCTGGTTTTATCACTGGGTGGACATATTGGTTAACTTGGACTGTATCAGGTATGGCTGAAGTTACAGCTGTTGCTAAATATGTGTCGTTTTGGGTGCCACAAATACCTAATTGGATCACAGCTTTAGCTTGTATTTTATTATTATTAGCGTTTAACTTACTAAGTACTCGAATGTTTGGAGAATTAGAATTTTGGTTTGCGATTATCAAAGTAGTTACTATTATCGCTTTAATAGTAGTAGGTATTGTAATGGTGGTAATGGCAGTAAAAACACCATATGGTCAAGCAAGTGTTAGTAATATTTATAGTCATGGCGGTCTGTTTCCGAATGGAGCTTCAGGTTTTTTAATGTCTTTCCAGATGGCCATATTTTCATTTGTAGGTATTGAATTGATTGGTATTACAGCAGGTGAAACTAAAAATCCACATAAAACCATACCACAGGCAATAAATAATGTACCATTTCGTATTTTAATTTTTTACATTGGCGCGTTAGCTGTTATTATTTCTATTATTCCATGGAATGAGTTAGACCCTAATGACAGTCCATTTGTAAGATTATTTGCTTTAATCGGTATCCCTTTTGCGGCTGGTATTATTAATTTCGTTGTTTTAACTGCAGCTGCTTCTGCATGTAATAGTGGTATCTTTTCTAATAGTCGAACGCTGTTTGGTTTAGCTGATAGAAAGCAAGCACCTGAAAGGTTAGGTATAACAAATCGCAAAGGTATACCAATGAATGCACTACTTGTTTCATGTGCATGTTTATCTATTGCGGTCTTACTAAACTATTTTATCCCTAATGCAACAGCAGTGTTTGTATATATCAGTACAGTTTCCACAGTATTGAATATAGTAATTTGGACGTTAATCACCCTAGCATATTATAGATATGCTAAAAAGTATCCACAATTACATGCACAAAGTAACTATAAACTACCTGGTGGTAAGATAATGGCGCTTAGTATTATCGTCTTTTTTGCGTTTATATTTTGCGTATTATTTATTAATCCAAGCACACGTATTGGCGTTATTTTAGCCCCTTTATGGTTTGTTATTATCACATTATTTTATTTCAAACAACGACACAAATTAAAACAAAATAAGTTGTAACATAGCAATTTATTGAAAAATATAGAGGTGAGTATAATGAGTGAAAAAATTATTATGGATTGTGACCCAGGACATGATGATGCCATTGCTATGATCTTAGCAGGCGCTCGAACAAGTCACTTGGAAATTTTAGCTGTGACTACCGTATCTGGTAATCAAGCAGTGAGTAAAAATACACGTAATGCATTGAATGTGTTAGATATTATGGGCAAAGGAGAAATTCCAGTTTCTATGGGTGCATCACGACCATTGATTAAGGAGCCATCATTTGCAGAAGAAATTCATGGTGTAACTGGTTTAGACGGTCCTAAGTTACCTGAAACACCACGCCACCATGCTACACCACATCATGCTGCAGATGTTATCATTGATGCTGTTAAAAATAGTGATGAGCCAGTCACAATTGTAGCCACGGGACCATTGACTAATATTGCGACGGCATTAATTCGAGATGCTAAAATAGTACAAAATATCAAATCAATCACTATAATGGGTGGAGGTACTTTCGGCAATTGGACGCCCACAGCTGAATTTAATATTTGGGCCGATGCTGAAGCGGCGCAACGCGTGTTTAATTGTGGAGCGAGAATTAATGTGTTTGGATTAGATGTAACACATCAAGTACTTGCTACAGATGATATTATTCAACGTTTTGCGCTGATTAATAATGATGTCGCAGGCTTTGTAGTTGAGTTACTGAAATTCTTTAAGTCTACGTATAAAACACACTTTGACATGGATGGCGGTCCTATTCACGATGCATGTGCAATTTTATATTTGATTAAACCAGAATTGTTCAAAATGCAACATACGCATATTGCTATTGAACATCATTCCGCACTCACATATGGTACGATGTCTGTCGATTTGAATAATGTAACTGATGGGGAAAAGAATGCTTATTTTGCTGTAGATGTTAATGTTGAGGCCATTTGGCAAGTGATGGAGCAATTATTAGCAGATTATAACTTGTAAAACCCTTTACCGTAAGTCGTGATTACTACTTACGGTTTTTTTAATACTTTATTCCAACTAAAGTATGAGTGGGATTTGAGGACTATTAACTAGCATTGCAAAGCTATAATAAGTATACTTAATGACCACAGAAATTTTAAGAAAGGTGATTTATCAACTTGAAAAATCGTATTAACGCTATAGTTATATTTCTGTTGTTTTTAATTCCTTTATTTACAGTCATTTATTATTTTGAGCCAATTAAACATTGGATAGAGGATGTGAATGAGAAATATACTGTGACAGAAACAGGACAAGATTCAGAATCACAGCAATTTTTCAATTTTAGTAGAGAAACTGAGAATTTTGGTGAATACGAACGCAGTGATTTTGGAAATAACGCAAAACATTATGGTATAGATTATCATTTGGCAGAAGATACACCAGTAAAAGCTGTAACACATGGTACAGTTACGCGTTTATTTGATAATGAGTTTGGCGGTAAAGTGTTACAAATCACTGAAAGTAATGGCAATTATTATCAATGGTATATGCATCTAAATGATTATAAAGTCAAAGAAGGAGATACGGTAAAACCGGGGCAAGTTATTGCACTTTCAGGTAATACTGGTAAACAAACTACAGGACCACATTTACATTTTCAAAGAATGCAAGGCGGTATAGGCAATGATTACGCAGAAGACCCTAAAAACTATATAGAGCAACTACCAGAAGGTGAACGTAGTTTATATAATGCATAATTGTGACATATTAAAGTACATCAATATGATCATATTCTAAGTACCCGCGTCGGATGGCTTCCCATAAATAAAGCGCACCTATTGTTTGGCACCCAGTCCATCGTTGATTACATTGTTTTAAAGTTTCAGCTTTAGTTGTATTTGTTGGTTGATATAACCATTGAGCTGCACGTTGCAAACCGACATCTTTCACAGGAAGAATATCTATTCGGTGTAAGGTGAATATAAGATATATTTCCGCAGTCCATTGACCTATACCTTTCACTTGTGTCAAGTTGCGAGTGACTGCTGTGTTCGATAAATAAGGTAGCTTTTGGAAATCTATGTTACCAGCTTGCACATGCTCTAATAGTGCTATAATGCACTGCGTTTTCGCTCGTGATAATCCTAGTTCTTGTAGTTTTGTAGCTGATAACTTAGATAATGATGCTATTGACCAATCATCATTCACTGTCTCAGTTAAGCGTTGAAAAATCGTTTGTGCTAACTTTACAGTGATTTGTTGACCGATGATTGAGCGTATTATAGATTTTAGCGGACTTGGTCGCTTAGGAAATGTAATTGGCCCGATGTGTTTTATCAGTTTTGCCAGTTGCGCATCTTGTGTTATTAGTTGTTTAATACAAGGATGAGACAATTCAATCATATTTGAAGTTGTCATTGTGATAACCTCTCTTCTAAAAATGAACGTAATACTACAGCGTGATTATAAGTTTCATCTTTTGCCCCATACAGTAATAACAAATCATTGTTATTGTTTTTTAAGATGTCTTGAATGTTTTGGACTTCTGTTTTTTGTGCATCATTAGATTCTAGTTCCTTGAGATAAGAAGCTTTAAATTCTTCAAATTTATTTGGATCATGGTTAAACCATTTACGTAATGTAGGAGATGGGGCGATATCTTTTAACCAATAGTCTAAATTAGCATTTTCTTTTGATACACCACGTGGCCACACACGATCCACTAAGATACGAATGCCTTTAGATTGTTGTTTAGCATAGATTCTTTCGCATTTTATATGCATTTTTAAAACCTCCATGTAAGTAATAGTAATTGTCGCTCTTAACTGAATATAATATCTAGTATGTTAATTTCCTTCTTTAGTATGTTTTAATCATCGTAGTTAGTCTTGAAATTTACTATTTTGTATTTTGGGTATAGATATTATAAAGAAATAAAAGGAAGTGTTTTAACATGAATAAATTTAACAATGTTCAACCACCTAAACAATTTCAATATAAAAATCAGTCTGTTCGCATTAAAAATTATTATGAATTTAAATGTGATAATCGTATCTACTTTTCTCAAACGAAGCATATAGATTTAGCCATGCACACTTACAAGTTCGATATAGAAATCTTATCTCCAATTGACGATTATGGTTTAGCTTTAGATTTTAATGTAGTAGATAAAATTTATAAACAATATTTAGCACCGTATTTAGATAAACAATTACTCAATGAAACATTACCCGAGATGAATACGACTGCTGAAAATATTGCATTTTGGATTTGGGAACAATTTGAGCTTAACTTGCCAACTGGTAATACGTTGAAAAAACTTAATTTTTACGAAAACGCGACTCAAGGTTTAGTGTTAACAAATGAGTAAATACAATTATAGATTTTTTAGTAGACAAACACTCTATCAAATGTAGTTTAGAGTTAGTTAAAATAAATATTCTGAAAATTCAGAATGTATGTTATATTGATAGGTACATTTCATAATTTGGAGGTACCACACATGATTAAAGTCAGTCCTAAACAATTTTTATATAATGTACTTTCTGGGGTAGCTATTGCTATTATTGCGGGGTTAATACCTAATGCGATATTAGGCGAATTATTTAAAGTATTAGCACCTAAACATGAAATTTTTCAAATGTTATTACAAGTTGTGCAAGGCATTCAATTTACAGTGCCGTTATTAGTAGGTGCTTTAATAGCCATGCGTTTCCAACTGACGCCTCTGTCTACTGCTGTGGTTGCAAGTTCTGCTTTTGTAGGGAGTGGCGTAGCACAATTTAAAAATGGAGCAGTACTCTTAGTAGGGGTAGGAGATTTAATAAATACTATGCTTACTGCAGCAATTGCAGTGTTTTTTATATTAGTTATTGGGGAACGCTTTGGTAGTTTGACATTAATAATTATGCCGACATTTGTTGGTGTTATTGCTAGTTTTATAGGTTTGATTATTTTGCCTTATGTGCAATTAATAACTACAGGTATTGGAAATCTCGTCAATACATTTACTGATTTACAACCAATACTCATGTCCATACTTATAGCTATGGTATTTAGTTTTCTTATTATTTCACCTATTTCCACAGTAGCTACAGCATTAGCTATAGGTATAAGTGGTGTTGCAGCAGGTTCAGCTTCTCTAGGTATCGTAGCCTGTGAAGCAGCGCTAGTTGCAGGAACAATAAAGATCAACCGAGCAGGTGTGCCACTGACTATATTTTTAGGTGGCGTTAAAATGATGATACCTAACATGGTAAGGCATCCAATTATTTTATTACCAATCCTTACCACCGCTATTCTAACTGGTTTTGTTGGCGGATTGTTAGGCATTGAAGGAACAAAAGAATCTGCGGGCTTTGGAATTGTAGGTATGGTAGGACCTATAACATCCTTTAGATTGATGGATGGTTCACCATTATTAAATTTAATAACTGTCATCTTAGTATTTTTAGTGATACCTTTTATTATTGGTTTTGTAATTAATACCTTATATATGAAGGTTTTGAAATTATATAGTAGAGATATTTTTAAATTTTTAGCTTAATGATTTGAGCATACAAACAGGGAAGTAACGTGAAGACGTTACTTCCCTGTTATCGTTTGGCAGAGTGTTTTAATGATTCATACGGCGTAGTACTTCATTTTGGAGTGCAAGTAAAGAATTGTTGAATTTAGTATTGTCATTTTCTCCCGCACTAGTAATGAGTAGATCTACAAGCTCTGTATTAGATTTTTGTCTGAATATAGCTTCATATTGGTTTCGTTTGTGCTTGTCAATTTGATAATATTGATCAGCACCTAAACCGCCTTCGTCTATCATTACAGAAATACTATTAGAGCGTGTTTCATTGTTTTTGTCTACTTTGATTAAATCTTTTTCATGAGCAACCATGTTAATCCCTCCCAAATATATCGTTATTCGTTTAACTAACAGGAAGTGCCAACTCGCGTTTATACTAAAGGAAACGTTTTCTCACTATTAGTGTAATATTACTGGTGCGAAAATACAATACTATTGCTTGGAATTTTGTGAATCTTGCTTTGACTTACAGAAAAATTAGTAGATAGCTTAATAATTAGAGCAAAATTAGCGTCAGAAATATTACAAGAATGTAACAGAGTGAGACGTTGTAATTTTTCTGACAATAAATAAATTAGATTTGTAGTCATTTCAATGCTATTGTGACAAGTTTGATTGAAGTGCTGGAAATGCTATTCTGTCAGGCGATTGTTATTCAAAGTAACAATTAGTAAATGATGTCATACAATGAACATGTTTTGTAAACGATTTGTTATTTGAGTGTAATACAAATTTGCTGGATTTATGGTATATTAATTCTTGTCGAAAAACAAATCGTTAAAAAATTGAAATTAGCACATACGAAATTTATAAACTTAAAATAGAGTTTTACGAAGCAAAATATTGGAGGATTTATTTTATTATGAAAAAGACAGTTTTAGCATCATCATTAGCAGTAGCATTAGGTGTAACAGGATATGCAGCGAACAGCAACCAAGCTGACGCTTCTGAACAAAACATTGATAAAGCTCATTTAGCTGAGTTAGCATTAAGCAATGCTCAAGAATTAAATGAAAAACCAGTACATTCTGGTTCATATGACTATGACTTTAACTACAATGGTCATTCATTCAACTTCGAATCAAATGGTACTACTTGGACTTGGAGCTATGACGGTGGATCTTCAGCTCAAACATCAACAGATGTACAAGCACCTCAAGCACAAGCTTCAAGCCAATCTAACGCTTCAGTAGAAGCTCCTAAAGCAGTAGAAGCTCCTAAAGCTGAAACAACTAACGAAGTTCAAACAGAACAAACAAGTGCTTCAACTTCAGTTAAAACTGAAAGTGCTCCAGCACAAACAACTACAAAAACTTCAACTTCAGCAAGCACAAGCTCTTCATCAGCTTCAACTGGTGGATCAACTAAAGCTCAATTCTTAGCTGCTGGTGGTACAGAAGCTATGTGGAATACAATCGTAATGCCTGAATCAAGCGGTAACCCAAATGCTGTTAACGAATTAGGATACAGAGGTTTAGGTCAAACTAAAGAATCTTGGGGAACTGGTTCAGTTGCTGAACAAACTAAAGGTATGATCAACTACGCTAACGAACGTTATGGTTCAGTAGAAGCTGCGTTAGACTTCCGTTCTTCAAACAACTGGTGGTAAAATTTACCTCAGTATAAAGCTAAAGACTACTCAATTGAGTAGTCTTTTTTTAGTATTAATATGTTAGAATATTCAGATAAGTAAAAAGTAAGATGTATTGAACTTCATCACTATATCGGCACATTTCTGATATAAAGATACATAGGGGGAGTAATAATGGCAATGTCTGACAGATTAGCACAAATACCCGATAGTTATTTTGGTAAAACGATGGGACAAAAAGTGACACATGGCCCTTTACCATTGATTAATTTAGCTGTAGGTATTCCAGATGGTGATACACCTGATGGAATTGTTAATAAATTTATCAAAGCAGTGCAAGAACCAGAGAATCAAAAATATGTAGCATTTCATGGTAAAGAGAGTTTGAAACAAGCGATCGTTGATTTTTATCAACGTCATTATGGTGTAGCATTAGATGCCAATACAGAAGTGTGTATTTTATATGGTACTAAAAATGGCTTAGTAGCTTTGCCAACTGCTATTGTAAATCCAGGGGAATATGTATTATTGCCAGACCCAGGTTATGCTGATTATTTAGCGGGTGTCCAGTTAGCTGATGCCATCCCTAAAAAGTTGAATTTAACAGCACCTGATTATTTACCAAAATGGCAACAAATATCACAAGATGTGTTGTTAAACACGCGGTTAGTATATTTAACTTACCCTAATAATCCAACGGGGTCGGTTGCTACGCTCGAGGTGTTTAAAGAGGCAGTTACGCAATTTCAGAATACCAAAACTAAAATTGTACATGATTTTGCTTATAGTGCGTTTGGTTTTGATAGTAAAAATCCTAGTATATTACAAGTAGACGGTGCAAAAGAGTTAGCAGTGGAAATATATTCTCTTTCTAAAGGCTATAATATGTCAGGTTTTCGGGTAGGTTTCGCCGTAGGAAATAAGGATATTATTCAAGCTTTGAAAAAATATCAATCACATACACATGCTGGCATGTTTGGTGCGTTACAAGATACAGCTACTTACGCGCTCAATCATTATGATGCATTTTTAGAACAACAAAATAATAAATTCCGACAACGACGTGATGATATCACACGTGCATTAGCTGACGTTGACATACCATTTGAACCAATGAGGGGTGGCATATTTTTATGGTTGAAAACACCTCCACACTTTGACGGAGAAGGATTTGTAGAATATTTGTTACAGGAACAATCTATTTTGGTTGCACCGGGTTTTCCATTTGGGGACAATGGTCATCACTATGTACGTATGTCTTTGGCAATTGATGATGAACAGTTAGCCGTGGCAATACAACGATTGCAAAGTATCGCACATTTATATCATTAAAAAGAGAGTGGGACAATATTGATTTGTCCCACTCTCTTTTTGTATTGGCAGTAGCTGACTGCATTGAAAATGCGCTTTAAACCGAGCTTTTTTCAACGCTAGTCATCCTTGCCGGGGTGGGACGACGAAATCATTTATTCAAAATCAGATTTCTGTCCCACTCCCTATTGGACATCATAACCTTGATCTTCAATTGCAGATTTCATATCTGTGACTTCAACTTGGTCGTTATCATAATCAACTTGGACATTACCAGCTGTTAAGTCAACTTTCGCAGTTGAGACACCAGATAATTTTGTTAATGCGCCTTCTACAGCTTGTTTACAATGGTCACAACTCATACCTTCAACTTGAATTGTTTCAGTTGTCATATGAATCACCTCCTTTTAATAGCATACTGCTATAATTTCATGCGTTTCAAACGTAAAGCATTGGTTACGACACTGACTGAACTTAAGGCCATTGCTGCGCCAGCAACCCATGGAGCTAATAATCCTAGAGCAGCAATTGGTATGCCTGCAACATTATAACCGAAAGCCCAAAACAGATTTTGGCGTATATTACGTATTGTAGCCTTACTTGTATAGAGTGCTTTTGGTAAGAGTAATAAATCGCCACCTAAAATTGTAATATCAGCAGCTTCTATTGCCACTTCGGTACCTGTACCAATAGCAATACCTATATCAGCTGTTACTAAGGCAGGTGCATCATTAATTCCATCGCCAACCATTGCTACTTTTTTATTTTGTTGTTGCAGTGACTCGATGACTGCTGCTTTTTCTTCAGGTACGACGTCAGCAATAACTGTATCAATGCCCACTTGTTGTGCTATAGCGTGTGCAGTACGTTGATTATCACCAGTTAACATTACGACCTCGATATTTTGTTGATGTAGTAACTCAATCGCTTGTTGTGCTGTAGCTTTCACTGTATCAGCGACTGCGATTAAGCCACTATATTCTTTGTTAATTGCAATAAGCATAGTTGTTTTACCGGCATCTTCATAATTTTGCATAGTGTTATTAGCCATTGAAATATCTACGTCATACTGATCCATTAACTGACGATTGCCAATGAGAATAGTATGGTTGTCGACTGTAGCGACAATGCCTTTGCCAGGCAATGCTTCGAACGTTTCAGGTTGTGATAATGTTATTTCGTGCTGTTGAGCATAAGTGACTATTGCTTCAGCTAATGGATGTTCGGACCCCTGTTCAGCACTGGCCAATAATTGTAATGTAGTATTTGAACCAGTAAAATCAGTTACTTCAGGTGTTCCTTTTGTAATTGTGCCTGTTTTGTCTAAGACGATGGTATTGATATTATGAGTATGCTCAATATAAGAACCACCCTTAAATAATATACCATGTTCTGCTGCTTTTCCTGTGCCTACCATGATTGAAGTTGGTGTAGCTAAACCTAAGGCACATGGACAAGCGATTACTAAAACTGCAATAGATGCAACTAGAGCATGTTCGATTTGTCCAACTTGTACTAAAGTGATCCATACGATAAATGTTAGTATAGCAATCGCTACTACAATGGGTACAAAATAACCGGAAATAGTGTCTGCTAGGCGTTGAATAGGTGCTTTAGAGCCTTGTGCTTGTTCGACCACTTGTACTATAGAAGATAGCGCTGTATCTTTGCCTACTTTCGTTGCTTCCATAGTAATGACACCATTTTTATTCATAGTGGAACCTATGACTTCATCATTTTCAAATTTAGTTACTGGCATAGATTCACCTGTAATCATTGAAGTGTCAATAGAAGTAGTACCTTTAATCACAAGTCCATCGACAGGTATTTTTTCTCCTGGTTTAACAATAAGATGATCGCCAACAACAACTTCTTTTAATGGGATCATTTGCGTAGTACCATTACGAATTACGCGTGCTTCTTTAGCTTGTAAATTTAACAATGTACTTAAAGCATTAGTCGTTTGAGATTTAGCACGTGCTTCTAAATATTTACCTAATAAGATAAGCGTGATCAATACTGCACTTGTTTCAAAATAAAGATGTGGTGTGATTTGTGGTTGGACAATCCATTTTATAGTTTCAAATAGACTATAGAAGTAAGCAGCACTTGTACCTAATGCTACTAATACATCCATGTTAGCCGAACCACTACGTAAACTTTTGTAGGCACCTATATAAAATTGCCAACCAATACCAAATTGTACAATAGTAGCTAAGGTTAATTGAAAGTATGGATTCATTAAGATGGCGGGCATTGGCAAATTAAATAAATGAACAAACATGGTCAAGAGTAGTGGTAACGAGAGTATGGCTGAAATAATAAGTTTCAATCGTTTACGCTTTAGCTCTTTACTTTTTTGAGAAACTTTATCTCCAGCTGTTGCTTTTAGTTGCGCATCGTACCCGATATTTTGTATACGAGCAATTAACGCTTCTGGCGTAGTGACTTCTGGATTGTACGCAATGTTAGCTTGTTCTGTAGTTAGATTCACATTGGCCTGTGATACACCATCTGTACGATTAAGTATTTTTTCTACACGAGTAGAACAAGCAGCACACGTCATACCTAAAACATCGAGTTCAGTTGTTTCGGTAATTACCCCATAACCAGTATTTTGAACGGTTTCAGTGATAGTTTCGAGTGACGTAGAATTAGGATCATAGTCTACAGTCGCTTTTTCTGTTGTAGGGTTGACCGTTGCAACGACATCAGGCAATTTATTCAAATTTTTTTCTATGCGATTGGCACAAGCAGTACAAGTCATACCGGTAATACCAAACGTAGTTTTATGAGAAGTAGCCATCTCTGAGTTTCCTCCTAATGTGTTATCTTGCCTTCAATATACCCCCTATAGGTATTAAAGTCAAGCATTAAATTTAAAAAGAGTAGATGCGCACGGCCTAGTTATATATTAGGTTTCGTGGTTCTACTCTTAGCATACTAGTTATTAAATTTTGTTATTTCAAACAACCACGTTACGAGTAAAGTCATAGTGGAAATCTTAAATTAAATGTTTTTTATTGATGTCGCTTAATGCTGATATAATTTTATGACTATCTTTATTCAAGTGTTGAAGGTATACAGTGTTATGCTTTTTGTTAAACTGTTCAATAAGTGTATCTATGGCATTGACAGCAGAGTCATCCCATAAATGTGCATTCTTAAAATCTAAATAAATTGTTTTATTTGTTACATCAAAATCGAGTTGATTCATTAAAGCATCAATAGAGACAAAAAAGATTTGACCACTAATTGAATAGTAAATCGTATCAGCTGAGTCACTGCGTTTAACTGTAATATTAGAAATTTTTGTGGCAAAGCACAATGCGCTGACAATAACACCAGCTACGACGCCTAAAGCTAGGTTATCTGTAGCTAAGACAATAGCGACAGTTAACAACATCACTACTGCATCTGTACGTGGTGCGTTTTTTATAAAATTGAAAGATTTCCAATTGAAGGTACCTACTGACACCATAACCATTATGCCCGCAAGAATCGGCATAGGAATTTGAATGACCCACTCACCAAAGACTAGTATTAAAATCATTAAAAATACACCAGCTGTAAAAGTAGATAAACGTGTCGTAGCACCAGAACGTACATTAATAACAGATTGACCAATCATAGCACAACCGCCCATGGCACCAAAAAAGCCGGTAATTAAATTAGCAACACCTTGGCCACTAGATTCTCGGTTTTTATTACTAAAACTATCAGTAGCATTGTCTACGATACGTGCAGTTAATAAACTTTCAACTAAGCCCACTATAGCCATGGACAATGAATAAGGAAAAATGATTTTCAACGTTTCAAACGTAAATGGTACATCTGGTATTAAAAAATGTGGTAATGTACGTTTGATATCACCTAAATCACCAACAGTCTTAACATCTGCACCAGTTAACATTGCTGTTATGGTTAATAAAATAATTGCGATTAATGGTGCAGGAATACGTGTGAATACTTGAGGTAACAAATATATAATAAGTAAGGTAATAATGGTAAAGACATAAGTAGCAATAGAAATGCCAAAAATATGTTTGAGTTGTGTAAGGAAAATTAATATTGCTAAAGCATTAACAAAGCCAATCATGACAGAGTTTGGAATAAATTTCATTAAACGTCCGATTTTTAAAATTCCAAATAAAATCTGTAAAATTCCCATTAAAATAGTAGCGGCAAATAAGTAGTTTACACCATAATCTCTTACTAACGGAACAACTACTAAAGCAACAGCACCTGTAGCTGCTGAAATCATTGCTGGTCGTCCACCAACAATAGAAATGACTACTGCAATAATGAATGAGGAATATAAGCCCACCATCGGATCAACGCCGGCGATTATAGAAAAGGATAACGCTTCAGGTATAAGGGCTAAAGCGACAACGATACCAGCTAAAACATTAGTAACGGGGTCAGTTAGCCATTCTCTTTTTAATTTAGATAACATGCTTTTTACTCCTTGATTTGATTTCAATTTAACTATTATATCATAGAGAAAATAGCAACATTAGTGCAGATGTGACAATTTTGTCATTTGAGATAGGTAATTTGTTAGGTGAATGCAGCGAGAAAAAAATTTAATTTCTATACAATAGATTTATCGATAATAACAAAAAAGGAGTGTTTAAGTTGGTATTATTAAATGTCAAAGGACTTACTAAAAATTACGGTAATCGATTTCACCAACAACAAGTGCTAAAAGGATTAGATTTTGCCATTGAAAAAGGTGAATTTGTGTCGATTATGGGCCCATCTGGTTCAGGTAAAACAACATTGTTAAATGTCTTAAGCTCTATAGACTATATTACAAGTGGGACTGTCGAAATAAATGGACATGAGCTTAGCAAAATGAAAAATAAAGAATTAGCAGCATTTCGTAAAAGTGAAGTGGGCTTTATTTTCCAAGATTATAGTGTGTTAAATACGTTAACGGTTAAAGAAAACATAATGTTACCACTGTCTATAAAAAAATTGTCTAAAGAAGAGATGACTCAGAGTTTTAATGAAATTACTGAAGCATTGGGTATTTATGACATTCGCGATAAATATCCGAGTGAAATTTCTGGAGGCCAACAACAGCGTACAGCAGCAGCGCGTGCATTTGTTCATAAACCTGCTATCATTTTCGCAGATGAACCTACTGGAGCACTGGATTCTAAAAGTGCACAAGATTTGTTGTTTAGATTAGAAGAAATGAATAAACAATTTAATGCGACCATTGTAATGGTGACACATGATCCAGTTGCAGCAAGTTATTCGAATCGTGTCATTATGCTAAAAGACGGAAATATTCATTCCGAGTTATACCAAGGGGACGATAATAACAAAGAATTTTATCGAAATATTATTTATATGCAAGCAACCTTAGGTGGTGTCGTGAATGACATTTAATCAAATCATTTTAAAGAACTTTAAGAACAATATACGTTACTACGGTATGTATATATTTTCTTTAATAACAAGTATCGTCTTGTTTTTTAGTTTTGTGACATTAAAGTATACAGAGAGTATTAATAATGAAGATTCTAGTACGATAATTAAAAAAGGTGCAGAAATTGGGGCTAATTTTTTATTCGTCATAATTATTATATTTTTAATGTATGCAAATTACTTATTTATTAAACGTCGCACAAAAGAGTTTGCTATGTACCAATTAATCGGACTAACAAAATATCATTTGTTACGTATTTTATTTTTAGAACAAAGTGTCATGTTTATCTCGACAGGACTTGTTGGAATCTTTATAGGTGTTTTTGGTTCTAAAATTTTATTGATGATCGTTTTAAAAATGTTAGGGATAAGTATAGGCGTATCGATAGGATTTCAATACATGGCAGTTATCCAAACTGCGATTATGCTGTTCATTGCATTTGTTTTAATTTTAGTTCAAAGTTATATATTTATTAAAAAACGTAGTATTTTATCGCTGATGGATGATAAAGCGAAAGCTGATACGACACACAAAAAAATTACTGTCTTAGAAGTAATAGCTGGTGCGTTCGGTATTATTATGATAGCTACAGGTTATTATTTGTCGACAGAAATGTTCTCTAAATTTATTACTCAAGTAGGTATACTTATACCAGGTATTTTAATTTTGACTATAGGCGGGGCGTATTTATTTTTCAGAAGTTCCGTATCGGTTATTTTTAAATCACTGAAACGCTTTAAGCGTGGGCATGTATCTATCACAGATGTGGTGTTTACAGCTTCGATAATGCATCGTATGAAAAAGAATGCTTTATCTCTAACAATTATAGCTACTATTTCAGCTGTCACAGTGACTGTATTATGTTTTAGCGCGATAAATAAAGCGCAAGGTGACGATATGGTTGATATGCAATCACCGCAAGATATTGTTTATAATGACCAACAATCTGCTAAGAAATTAGAAAAACAATTGAATCAACATAATATCGATTATAATATTGCGTATAAAGAAGTTGCTTATGTGCCGATAAAAAAACAAGACGTGTTCAACATTGGTTCGCAAAATGTTAAAACTTCTAATGTTGTCATAACAAGTGACAAGTATTTTAAAGGTATTGAGGCACATGGTCATAAAGGGCAAGTCATCATGCCTAAATCGGCACAAGGTAATTATGACTTTAAACTGGGGCAGGACATTGTTTTCAAAGGTGACAGAGATGTTGCGATTAAATTTAATACAGAAAAAACTATAAACGCTTTTCAATCAACGGTCTCGTTTAATCAACCAGTCTTTTTGCTTAGCGATAACTTGTATCAATCATTAAAATCTTCTGCCGAGGAGACGAATAAACAATATGGTTTTACGATAAAAAATCATGACGATATGACTCAAGCGACAGACTTATCGCAAAGTATTGAACCTAAAATTGAGACACGTGATGCGATTCAAGATCGCGTACATCAATCTATCGGTATATTATTGTTTGTGACATCATTTTTAGGACTGGCTTTTTTAGTAGCATCTGGCTGTATAATTTATATCAAACAGATGGATGAAACCGAGGATGAAATCGAAAATTATCGTATTTTATGTAAAATGGGCTATACGCATCGAGATATGTTACGAGGGTTAAGTCTAAAAGTAATGGTTAATTTTGGTTTACCACTTATCGTTTCATTAGGTCATGCATTCTTTGCAGCTACAGCATTTAATCAAATTATGGGAACACAACAAATGCTGCCAATATACATTGTGATGATAGCTTATTCCATTGTATATTGTATATTTGGCATAATGTCATTTATACATTCTAGTAGAACAGTGAAGCACGCTATTTGAATTTAGCACTTGTAAGTAAAATAAGAAGTGGCATCTTATAGACTGTCGACAAAGTTTCCGACTTTGTTGGCAGTTTTTTATGCGCGCTTTCCGCGGGCACTGCCTCAGCCTGTAGTCTTCGGCTAGGGCTATTCCCGCAGAAGTCGGCTAAAACCACTGCCAATATTATAGATAAGTGCTAAGGATTATTAATATCTAAGGCTTATTTACTGATTATAAAACAAGAGGTTACAGACAAAGTTCCCGACTTTGTTGGCAGGTTTTTTTGTGCATGCTTTTCACGGACACTGCTTTAGACTATAGCCTTCGGTTAGTCTACTTCTTATAAGAGTAAGACCTAAGCACTATCGATATTATAATATATAAAAATAAGCCTTGGGCGAACAATCACCTAAGGCTTGTGTATTTATAGTTATTTAGTATTTGCAAATGATTGAAGTAATTGAACATGGCTACCATTACTTCAAGTACTGGATAGAGATTACATATAAACTAGTTAAAAGAAATCTGCAGGTTTGAAGTCTTCGAAATTGAGGTTTTTGAGTGAATCAAAATTAATGTTCTCGACATTCTGTAACACTTCGCCGTTTTTAACTTGGTTATAGTAATTTGAAGCTTCCGCGGGCACATTATAATCTTGGAAAGTTTTTACTACACCCAATATGAGTAAGACAGCAATGGCACCTTTAATTAATGTTTTCATAATTAGCGACTCCTTTTAGTAGTTTATAATGCTATTGTACATTTGATTTATGTTAATTACATGCGTCCTTAGTATAAAAGTGAAATCATACCTTAGCATGATACTGTAACATATGTCATTACAAACCAAAAGCAATTGGTAACCAGAAATAAACAAAGAACGAAATGATAATAATCGTAAATATATTTAAAATGAAACCGGCTTTAATCATATCTTTCATGTCTAATTCATCGGAACTAAAGACTGCTGCATTCGGTGGTGTTGATATAGGTAACATGAATGCACAAGTAGAAGATAAAGCGACAACTCCCATAATGAAAAATGGATCCTGATTAATGGCTGCTGCTAATCCTATACTAATAGGCATAAGCATATTAGATACAGCTGTATTAGACATGACTTCTGTTAAGAATAAAATACCTGTAGTTAACACAATAACGATAAGGATAAGCGGTAATGGTTCTACAATACCTAACATACCTCCAAACCATTTGGTAAGTCCTGAATCTTCAAATGCAGCAGCTAACGATAAGCCACCGCCAAATAATAGTAAAATACCCCATGATAATTTAGACATATCTTTCCATACGAGTAATCCACCTTTATCAGCACGTGCAGGAATTAAAAACAGTAAAACTGCCCCAATCATTGCAATTACTGTATCAGATAAATGTAGTGATGCAGGTAAGGCACTGCTTGAAATCCACAGTACACTTACGATTAAAAAGACTAAACCTGTTAATTTTTCTTCGTAAGACATTGGACCTAAGTTATGTAGCTCTTTTTTAGCAAAATCAGAAGAAACTTGATCAGCATCATCGATTTTGAACAGCCATTTAGTCAGTAATAAGTAAAGGACAATTAATAAAATTATAGTAATAGGTAATGCAAAGAGCATCCACTGTGCGAATGATACTGAACGATCTAAGCTTGAAGCGGCAACGGCAGCAAATACTGCATTCGGCACTGAACCGATTAAAGTAGCAAGCCCACCTATTGAAGCAGAGTAAGCCACAGTTAATAGTAAAGCTTTAGAAAATTTATGTGCCGATTCTGGTGAGAGAAATTTTGCTGTTTTAATTTCTTCTATTAACGCTAAAGCAATGGGTAACATCATAAGTGCAGTAGCAGCATTTGAAATCCACATTGAAATAAATGCTGTCGCAATCATCGTGCCTAGAATTACATGGTTACTGCTGGATCCCATCATAGAAATAATTGTCATAGCAATACGCCGGTGTAAGTTCCACTTCTCTATAGCTAAAGCAATTATGAATCCACCCATATACATAAATACAATCGGATCTGCATAAGCATTGGCAGCAATTTGTTCATCGGTACCACCTGTTAACGGTAATAGAATTAATGGCATTAATGAGGTTGCTGGAATGGGAATTGCTTCTGTAATCCACCACGTAGCTACGAAAACTGTTACAGCTAGGACAGCGCGTGGCGCATGATCCAAACCTGTAATACTCGGAATAAATAAAATGATTAAAAATAGTAATGGGCCGAGAAATAACCCAATTCTTTGTTTCATAACAATTCACCCCTTTGAATGTTAAAAAGATATTGTTAAGAATATCAATTTAAATTTAGTTACACAATAATGTAACGGTAATATTAAGCAAAAATTCTGAAAATTATTGATAAAACATTATATCTTAGTAATAATAAGCAGTAATAAATTATAGATTGAGTATGGAAAAAAAGGGGGAGAATATCATGTATGTGGGGACAGTGATTGCCAAAGATGACACATGGTTACTATGGGCGATAATTATTTTATGGGCAACCGTAAGTTTAGTATTAGAACAACATTATCGATGGGCAAGTACTATTTCAGGTGCAATTATTGCGCTAGTAGGGGCTATGGCTTTATCCAATTTTAAAATTATACCAACAGCATCACCGGTTTATGATACTGTGTGGGATTATATAGTACCACTATCTATTCCATTATTGTTATTTAATTCTAATATTATAAAAATATGGAAAGAAAGCAGAGGTTTATTAGTAATATTTTTAATTGCTTCAGTAGGTACTATGATAGGAACGGTAGTTGGATTTATTGTGTTACAACAATGGATTCCATATTTAGCGAAAATAGGTGCAATGATGACTGGTAGCTATATTGGTGGCGGGGTTAATTTTGCAGCACTTAGTGCTAAACTTAATACACCTGAAGAGATGATTTCTGCTACAGTAGTAGCTGATAATAGTGTAATGGCATTGTACTTTTTATTGTTAATTGCGATACCAGCATTACCTATCATTAAACGTCATTATCATACAGATTATGCAACTACTGACAATGAACAGGAACAACAAAATTATTGGCAACCTAAAAAAATTCAACTTTTAGATATTGCTTTATCAATTACTTGCGCGATTTTATTAGTTGCAGGTAGTTTTAAATTATCTGAAGTACTACAAGCATGGTTACCTAACAATAATTTAATATGGAATATTGTAGTATCGTTTTTTGGTGATCCTTATTTATTGTTAACAACGTTTACGCTGTTAGTCGTCGTAATTTGGGGAGACTTTTTTGAGCGTTTGGCCGGTGCTTCAGAAATTGGAACATTTTTTATTTATATATTCTTTGTTGTTATAGGTATTCCAGCTTCATTTGTTACAATTATAAGCACAGCACCATTACTATTTATCTTTGTCATTATTATATTGATATTTAATCTTGGCTTGAGCTTAGTTATAGGTAAATGGTGCAATTTTAAAATAGAAGAAATTTTATTAGCTAGTAATGCTACTGCAGGTGGACCAACAACAGCAGCAGCGTTAGCAATAGGCAAACGATGGACTAATTTAGTTGGCCCTATCCTAATAATTGGAACACTAGGGTACGTAATAGGTAACTATGCGGGCACACTAATTTATCGATTATTATTATTTTTAAGCTAACAACAGCTTGCAAATTAAGGGAGTGCAATTTTGATGAATGAAAAAGAAAAAATGCTAGCCGGGGAATGGTATGATGCTAATTTTAATGAAGAATTAGCACAAGAAAGACTGGATGCGAAAGATTTATGTCATATGTTGAACCAAGTTAAGCCTAGTGCATTAGAACAACGGCAAGCTATCTTAACGCAACTATTAAACTATGAACCACAGCAAGTAGAACTGCTAAGTCCTTTCATGGTCGATTATGGTTATAATATCAAATTAGGGCAAAATGTTTTTGTGAATCACGATTGTTACTTTATGGATTGTGCAACTATTAATATTGGAGATAACACGTTTATCGGACCTAAATGTGGTCTTTATACGGCGAATCATCCATTAGAAGCGACACGACGTAATGCAGGTCTAGAACAGGCTTTACCAATTACAATAGGTCCGAATGTATGGTTAGGTGCGAATGTAGTCGTGCTGCCAGGTGTTACTATTGGAGAAGGCAGTGTTATTAGTGCAGGCAGTGTCGTGACCAAAGATATACCAGCTCAGTCACTAGCTATGGGTACACCAGCAAAGGTAGTAAAAGCTATTACTACATAAGGCTAGATTTATTTCATATTAAATTAAAATAGAGCAATATTACAATACCAACACTAACTAAGTATGGCCAACTGCTATGCCAAAGTTAATGTTGGTATTTTGTTGGCTGTGACGTAACACTGTATATTTTTAAAGTTGTGTCATATTTTGATATAAATTTAATAAATATTATAAAATGTTCTGCGGAGCTTATTACTAAATAAATAAAATTGTTCGGAATATATTAAATAAATATGTTAAAATGATTATTCGTGACAATGTAAAAATAATTAGTTATTTAAGAAAAAGAGAGGAAAGAAGTACATGGATATTCTGATAGGGACTATATTTTTAGTAATAGTATTAGCATTATTCACGCTATTTACATATAAAGCGCCCAGTGGTATGAAAGCAATGAGTGCTTTGGCAAATGCTGCTATCGCTACATTTTTAGTGGAGGCTTTCCATAAATATGTAGGTGGAGATTTATTAGGTATTAAATTTTTGGGGGAATTAGGTGACGCTGCTGGTGGCTTAGGTGGAGTAGCTGCAGCTGGCTTAGTGGCTTTAGCTATCGGTGTGTCACCGGTATATGCTTTAGCTATTGCTGTATCATGTGGTGGTTTGGATCTTATTCCTGGTTTCGTTGCAGGGTATGTTGTAGGTTATATAATGAAATATGCTGAAAAAAAAGTGCCAGATGGTGTCGATTTAATTGTAGGTATTTTATTAATCGCACCGTTAGCACGATTATTGGCAACAGGTGTTACACCATTAGTAAATAACTCACTTATGAAGATTGGTGACATTATTCAAAATTCTATGGATGTAAATCCGATTGTGATGGGTCTAATATTAGGCGGCATCATTACAGTTGTAGGTACAGCACCATTGAGTTCTATGGCTCTTACTGCCCTCTTAGGAATGACAGGCTTACCTATGGCTATTGCTGCCATGGTGTCATTTGGTTCATCATTTATCAATGGTACAATGTTCCATAGATTAAACTTAGGTGACCGTAAGTCTAAGATTGCAGTATGTATTGAGCCGTTATCACAAGCAGATGTCGTTTCTGCTAATCCAGTGCCGATTTATACTGCTAATTTTATTGGAGGTGCGCTTGGCGGCGCAGTTATTGCATCGTCTGGTATGATTAATGATGCGACTGGTACTGCGACACCATTAGCTGGTTTTTTAGTGATGTTTGGGTTTAATAGTCCTACTACAATACTTATTTATGGAGCTATTTTAGGTGTGATTGGTCTCATTGTGGGCTATGGCGCATCTCTGGTATTTAAAAATTATCCAATTATTACTAAACATGAATTAGAAAATAGATAGTTCAAAAATAATAAAGCGTTTGGGACAACGAAATGTGCCAAACGCTTTATTAATGAGATTAGTAGTTAAAATTTTGCTTGCTATTGTGACATTTCACTATCACGAATATCTGTAATAAACATATGACCCGGTGAATGTGTAATCATAAGTGGTGGTTTAACGTTAAGTGCTACAGATTGTGGTGTGACGCCACAGCCCCAAAATACAGGTATTTCATTCGTATTTATCGTGACAGCTTCACCAAAATCAGGTTTATTAATATTTTTAATGCCAATTGTTTCAGGATCTCCGAAGTGAAGCGGTGTACCGTGTACATCTTTAAAACGAGTAGTAATTTCTGTTGCTTTAAGGGCCTGTGCCACTGTCATTGGACGCATACTTACAGTTGTTGGACCGCTAAATATCCCACTCGCTTCGGTTGGAATATTTGTGATATACATTGGTACATTATGTTGTTCTTCAATGTGTCGGATTGGAATTTGAGCTTCAAGTAAAGCGTGTTCGAACGTAAAACTACAACCAATTAAAAAACTCACTAAGTCATCATTATATAAGTGTGTGATGTCTGTAGGTGTTTCAACGAGCTCACCATCTTTATAAACACGATATTCAGCTACATCAGTACGAATATCAGCAGAGTTAGCAAAGTATGGAAATGAAGTAGAACCAACTTCTGAGACATCAAGCAACGGGCAAGACTTAGGATTTCTAAAACAAAACTTTAAAAAATCATAAGCATAAGCTGAAGGTAAAATGACCACGTTGGCTTGTACATAACCTTTAGCTAAACCACTAGTATGTCCATCGAGCATACCATGTCGAATGTAATGACGTAATTGTTCTGGTGATGCGTTTTGTATATTCATAATGAATCCCCCTTGTAATTATAATCTTATTCTAGCAGAAATATTTAATTATTAGTTTTGAACAAATACTAAAGTTACTTGAAAATAACTCAAATAATAAAATCAGTCTAAAGTTCTTTTGCCTTGTGCAACATAAAAAATGTATAATTATGTGTAAGAAATTGGTTTGAGGGAGGGACAATCATGAAACGAACAACAGAAAAAATATTAACTTGGGTAGGAATCTTATTGCAATTTGTAGTTATTGCGGCGTCTGCGCTAGCATTACCATTTCTCAATGATGCAAGTATTAAACAGAAAGTGCTACCACTAATAGCAACTGCGAATAACAATCAAAACATTGCACAATTTACTGGTCAATTATCACCTAGTACGTTATTTGATTATATGAAGCAAGGCGCATTAATTATATTAGCTATTTGTGTAGTATGTTGTATTATAGCGATGATAAGTGTCACAATGATGGGCAAACTAGCGAAATTTACAGGCATTCTGTTGATTTTAATTGCACTTATTAACGTCTTAACAGTTAATGTTGTTTCATCATTATTATGGTTTATTGCAGGCATCATGTTACTGTCACGTCGAAGTACTACGAAGCAACGAAAAAAACGCAAGCAACAAAAACGCAAAGCTTAAATATACATAAAGAGAGCGCCGACATATCCTTACTACTAAGGAATGTCGGCGCTTTATTATGTTAATCAACTTTACCGTGTTTGTAACTTTCATATACTTTTTCGTATTTAATGTGACCAATTCCACCTATAATATATTTACCCCATTTAAATTGATTGATTAAATAGGCTAAACAAATAGATACTGTTACCGTAATAATAAAGGTGAAAACGATATTACGAATGGCACTATCTTCTCTTAATAACCCTAATTGATTAACAAAGAAGTAATGTAGTAAGTAAATACAGAATGAATAATTACTTATAAAAATAATGAATTTTGGAACGTATTTAAAATACGCTGAGAATAAAAAGAATAACAAAATAATCATCGTTACATAAATTGGGATATCAAAACGTTTTGACTCTACCCATGTGCTAACACCTGAGACATAATTGAAAATTAAAAATGCTGTACTTAGCAAAGTACCTAACAAAATGAGCCAAGTATATTTTTTAATATTAGCCATCAGTTTTTCATAATATATACCAGTATAAAAACCTAAAATAAAGTAACTCAACCAACCTAAGAATAACATCCAACCTTCACGATCCCAGAACCAAGCTAATATTGGCGATTCTGGTTGTGGAATAAACTGTCTAATGCCCCAATAAACTGTAGCAAATAGTACTGAAAAAAGAACCATTAAGATAGGATTACGATTGACTAGATACTTTGAAAATAGAAAATGCAAAATATAGAATTGCAGAATGATAACAATGAAATAAGTAACTGCTGCTCCGTGAAACATTGTTGATTCTAGAAAACCTAAAAATTCAGTAAAAGTTTTTGGCTTAAAATAAAAATAAGAGATTCCTATATTTATACAAACATAAGGAATGCCAAGAAATAATAACTTATCTTTGAAAAAGCCCTTTTTAATTGAAGTATGATAATTTTTTGCTAGTAAAAATTCAGAAATAAACACAAATAAGGGTGTGCTAAACATTAATAATAATTGTATGACTCGGATTAAGGTACCTTTTCCTATATTATCGCTTTGAATAAACGTGGTTGTTATAGCATGTATTAAAACAATGCTCAAACAAGCTAGGGCACGCATCCAAAAAATAACCGAGGTATAAGTTTTCATGTGAACAACAAAACCTTTCACTTCGTATTTTATGTATTTTAAATTAATGACGTGATTTCAATTAATCGAATAAACAGCTTAACACATTAAATTTAATCACAATATAAATATAATGTAAAAAATTATTAATTTTCGATTACGCTGAAGCAAATAGCATATTAATTTATCAAACAGAATAAACTTGCAACCCTCGATTGAATTAAATTGTAAGCTTAATATTAATTTTAAAATAAATTGTTGGAAGCGATTGCAATTCTACTCTTGAATCGCTAGAATATAACTAATAAATGGATTTTTCCATTTTAGTTTTCTATTTACAAACGATATGGAGGTAGAAAAATGGTAGTTAATTATCACAATGAACCAGGTATTGATTTTACAAATCAACAAAATGTTGAGTCTTTCAAGGAAACATTAAAGAAAGTGAAAGGTGAATTAAACCAAAAAATTCCATTAGTAATTAATGGGGAAAAGATTTACACAGATGATACGTATCAATCAGTTAATCCAGCAAAAACAACTGAAATTATTGCAGAAGTGTCAAAAGCAACACAAAAAGAAGTAGATAAAGCTTTTGATACTGCAAATGAAGCGTATGAATCTTGGAGAAAATGGTCTCACAGAGATCGTGCTGAGTTTTTACTACGTGTTTCTGCAATTATTCGTAGACGTAAAGAAGAAATTTCAGCAGTTATGGTTTATGAAGCTGGCAAACCTTGGGACGAAGCAGTTGGTGATGCAGCAGAAGGTATCGACTTCATTGAATATTATGCAAGATCAATGATGGAACTCGCTGATGGTAAACCCGTATTAGATAGGGAAGGCGAGCACAATAAATATTTCTATAAACCAATTGGTACAGGTGTGACAATTCCACCATGGAACTTCCCGTTTGCTATAATGGCAGGTACGACATTAGCACCAGTAGTTGCTGGTAACACTGTGTTACTTAAACCTGCTGAAGATACGCCATTAACAGCTTATAAATTAATTGAAATTTTAGAAGAAGCTGGTTTACCAAAAGGTGTAGTTAACTTTGTACCTGGTGATCCGAAAGAAATTGGTGATTACCTTGTAGATAGTAAACATACACACTTCGTGACGTTTACTGGTTCAAGAGCGACTGGTACTCGTATTTTTGAACGTGCTGCAAAAGTACAAGAAGGACAAAATTTCTTAAAACGCGTTATCGCTGAAATGGGCGGTAAAGATGCGATTATTGTAGATAATGAGATTGATACAGATTTAGCTGCCGAAGCAATTGTTTCTTCAGCTTTTGGCTTTTCAGGTCAAAAATGTTCTGCATGTTCAAGAGCTATTGTCCATAAGGATGTATATGATGAAGTGTTGGAAAAAGCAGTTAAACTCACTAAAGATTTAACTGTGGGTAATACAGAAAACAATACGTATATGGGTCCTGTAATTAACCAAAAACAATTTGATAAAATTAAAAACTATATAGAAATTGGAAGTAAAGAAGGCAATTTAGAACAAGGTGGCGGTACTGATGACAGTACAGGTTACTTTGTAGAACCAACAATTATCTCAGGACTAAAATCACAAGACCAAATAATGCAAGAAGAGATTTTTGGCCCAGTTGTTGGATTCGTTAAAGGTTCAAACTTCGATGAGCTATTAACAATTGCTAATGATACAGACTACGGTTTAACAGGTGCGGTTATTACAAATAATCGTGAAAATTGGCAAAAAGCAGTACGTGACTATGATGTAGGTAACTTATATCTAAATCGTGGTTGTACAGCTGCAGTAGTAGGATATCATCCATTTGGTGGATTTAAAATGTCTGGTACAGATGCCAAAACTGGTAGTCCAGATTACATGTTAAATTTCTTAGAACAAAAAGTTGTTTCAGAAATGTTTTAATTTAATGTTTTAATTTAAAAAAGTCCCGTTGCACTTTGCATGTAACGGGGCTTTTTATGTTAGAAATGCCAACTTAATCATCCTGAACTTTGATATTAATAAGTGTATGATAAATTTTGTCTAATTCATGTGGTGACAAATCCATATTGTAATCATTTTTCCAAGACATAATACCATGCAATGTAGAACCGTAAATGTAAAAAATGAGTTCGCTCGGTATTTTATCATCAACAGTTATACGGTGTTCATTTTTTTTAATATCATTCTGCAAAACCGTAATGAAATGATTTACTAAAGTTTCTTCAAGCTCTCGATCATTTTCTTGTTTACGTGAAATGCGCTCTAAAAATTTTACGTTGGTGAATGATTCAAACATAGTCGAAAAAGGTTTATTAATACGATCGCTAATGTCAGCTGAGAAAAAGCCATTCGTTAAGTCAGTGACTAAATAAATTAATAAATCGTATTTATCATAGAAGTGTTTATAAAATGTGGTACGATGGACTAACGCGTCTTCGCATATTTGATTAACAGTAATTCCAGAAAATTCCTTTTTATCTAAAAGTGTAAAAAGGCTTTGTGATAATGCGCGTTTCGTTTTTATAACACGTAAATCAGAATGATTCATTCTACAATCCTCCTGTTTTTGTAGTTTAAATATACATATAATAATTATTATTTCTTTAAAATTGGGGGGGATTACTAGTAGTATAGTACTGTAAATAATCTACACTATATATTTAGACTATAACGTTGATTAAATAAGGAGGCAATAGCTTGGCAAAATTTTTGTATAAAATAGGTTCATTTATGGCCAAAAATAAATGGTGGGCGCTTATAGGATGGTTGGTTGTGTTAGTAGCAATTATCATACCTTTAACATTTAATGCACCTAAATTTGATAATGATATTACAATGAATGGACTTCAATCATTAGATACTAACGATAAGATTGAAGAAGAATTCGATCAAGATAGTGAAAAAGCACAAATTCGTGCGGTCATTAAATCAGATACAGATGATGGTATTGTTAAACAAGATGTCATGAAAGATGTCCAAAGTACGTTAGATGATATTAAAGACGGTGACAAGGACATTAAAAATGTAGCTGATCCATATGAAAGTAAACAAATAAGTAAAGATAAAACGACATTATTTGCTGATATCAATTATGATATTAGTGCGACTTCTATTACAGATGACAATAAAGATAACGTACAAGATAAAGTAAACGACTTAGAAGATAAACATAATGTTCAAGTAGAATTAATGGGTTCAGGTATGGAATCTACTGAAATAGGTGGTAGTTCCGAACTTATAGGTATTATTGTGGCATTTGTAGTATTACTTATTACATTTGGTTCATTTATAGCTGCTGGTATGCCTATTATTAGTGCACTTATCGGTTTAGGTTCTGGCGTTGGTATTATCTCGTTATTAACTTATGCCTTTGACATACCTAACGTGACTTTAACTTTAGCAGTTATGATAGGTTTAGCAGTTGGTATAGATTATGCGTTATTTATACTCTTTAGATACCGACAAATTATGAAAACAGAAACCGATCATATTAAAGCTATAGGTTTAGCTGTAGGTACAGCAGGAAGTGCAGTTGTCTTTGCCGGTATTACAGTAATTATTGCTGTGTGTGGTTTAGCACTTGTAGGCATCGATTTCTTAGCAGTTATGGGTTATGCTTCAGCAATTAGTGTATTGGTAGCTGTTATCAGTGCATTAACATTATTACCAGCTATAATTAGTATTTTCCATAAACAAATTCAGCCTAAACAAGCTAAATCTGAATTTGCCAACGATGTTGAGACACCATGGTCAAAATTTGTTGTTGGTAAGCCGTTAGCAGCAGTTTTAATAGGTCTTATTATTTTAGTATTAGCATCAGTACCAGTTAAAGATATGCGTCTAGGTATACCTGATGATGGTATGAAACCAGCAGATACTACGCAGAAAAAAGCCTATGATATTATTTCAGATAAATTTGGCGAAGGATTTAATGGTCAAATTGCAATGCTCGTCAATGTCAAAGATAAAAAAGATAATCCACAAGAATTACAAAAAGATTTACAAGACATGTCCAAAGATATTAATGATATGGATAATGTTGATATGACAACACCACCACAACTAAGTGATAGTAAAGATTATGCACTAGTTGCAGTAATTCCAGAAAAAGGGCCAAATGCTCAATCTACAAATGATTTAGTACATGATTTAAGAGATTATAAAGATGATGCACAAGATAAATATGACTTTAAAACTGAAGTATCAGGTCAAAGTGTAATCAATATTGACATGTCTCAAAAACTAAATGAAGCTATTCCATTATTTGCTGGAGTAATTGTAGCACTTGCCTTCATTCTATTAATGGTTGTGTTCCGTTCGATTATTATTCCATTAAAAGCAGTATTAGGATTTGTGTTATCCTTAACAGCAACACTTGGTTTTACGACATTAATTATGCAAGAAGGCTTCTTGTCTAATATATTTGGTATAGATACTACAGGACCATTACTAGCATTCTTACCAGTTATAGCGATAGGATTACTATTTGGACTTGCAATGGACTATGAAGTATTCTTAATGTCTCGTATTCATGAAGAATATAGTAAAACACGCAATAATGAACATTCTATTAAGGTCGGTATTAAAGAAAGTGGACCTGTTGTAGTAGCCGCTGCGCTAATCATGTTCAGTGTATTCATTGCTTTCGTTTTCCAAGATGATGTCATGATTAAATCTATGGGAATTGCACTAGGATTTGGTGTATTATTTGATGCATTTGTTGTCCGTTTATTATTGGTTCCAGCATTGACGCAATTATTTGGTAAAGCTTCTTGGTATATGCCAAGTTGGTTGAACCGTATATTACCTAATGTTGATATTGAAGGACATGCATTACAAGAGCATAAACAATCAGCATCAAAGTCAAATAGTACTGAAACTTATAATAGAAGTTTCCATATAGCTGGACATCAACAATCCGTTTCGGCTAATGCTAACAATACACTGCACGTTGATAATGCAACAAAAGAAATTTATAATAATATAGCTCAACAAACACAGAACTCACATTTCTTATATGAAGCGCTAAAACAATATCAATCACAACAAACAACTACTGCAAATGTTAAGCAACCAGATCCAAACAACACTTCTGATGAAGCGTTGTTGCAATTATTACAACAACAAAGTGATAATATTAAACAACTTAATGAAATCATCGAGCAAGTGATTGAACAACAAAATAGAAAATAATAAAATAGCAGCAATTGTGGTTACTTTCTTTCAGTTACGTCACGGTTAATTGTAATCACATACTGCTTTAATGAAATAAGGCGTGAATTTAAGGCTGGAACAATTATGTTCCAGCCTTAAATCGTTTATTAAAGACTAATAGTTAAAGGTCAGCGTGTGAGCTAATCGTTATTAGGAAATATAATACTAGAGGATATAAAGTAAATCTCTGCAATCTATCATGTTATAATTTATAGTTAATAGTGTATAAAGTAATTAAATTCATTGAGAGGGGTAACATAATATGGTAAATCAATTAGTACAAAAATTGAGAGAAAAAGAAGACAAGATGATTGAAATTCGTCGATATTTACACCAACATCCAGAATTATCTTTTAAAGAAGAAGCTACACCAAAGTATATTGAAGAATTTTATGAAGGTAAAGATTGTACGGTAGAAACCAATGTAGGACCCAAAGGCTTAAAAGTGACAATTGATAGTGGTAAGCCAGGTAAAACATTAGCTATAAGAGCTGATTTTGATGCTTTGCCAATTCAAGAGGACACAGGGCTATCATTTAGTTCGAAAAATGAAGGCGTTATGCATGCTTGTGGTCATGATGCACATACTGCATACATGCTTATTTTAGCTGATACGTTAATTGAATTAAAAGATCAATTTACAGGTAAAGTAATTGTCATTCATCAACCTGCTGAAGAAGTACCTCCAGGTGGAGCGCAAGCGATGATTAAAGATGGTGTATTAGATGGCGTTGATCATGTACTCGGAGTTCATGTGATGAGCCATATGCCAGCTGGAAAAGTACTATATGGTAGTGGCAATGTACAAACAGGGAGAGATATCTTCAAATTAAAAATTACGGGTAGCGGTGGCCATGGATCGTCACCTCATACAGCAAATGATAGTATCGTGGCAGGGGCATATTTTGTCAATTCGGTACAAACTGTTGTTTCACGTAGATTAAATCCTTTTGAAACAGGCGTTGTTACGATTGGTTCCTTTGACGGTAAAGGTCAATTTAATGTCATTAAAGAAAGTGTAGAATTAGAAGGTGATGTGCGTGCGTTAACAGATGATACGAAACATACGATTCAAAAAGAAGTTAAGCGTTTAGTTCATGGTCTTGAAGAAACATTTGGTGTAACTTGTGAACTAGAATATACAGACGATTATCCAGCACTATATAATGATCCAGATTTTACAGACTATGTAGTGACAACGTTACAAAACGCGGAATTACCCGATATAGAAGCCGTTGAAGCATGCGAACCACAACCGCCTTCTGAAGATTTTGCATATTATGCTAAAGAGCTTCCTAGTACGTTTATTTATGCAGGTGCGGCACCAGATGATGGTAAAATTTATCCGCATCATCATCCGAAATTTAACATTAATGAAAAGTCATTATTAGTTGCAGCTGAAGCAGTGGGCACAGTAGTATTAGATTATTTAAAATAAATATAACTAAAAGAGACTAGGACGAATATTGATTCGTCCTAGTCTCTTTTTACATTGGCAGTAGCTGACTGCATTGAAAATGCGCTTCAAATCAAGCTTTTTTTCAACGCTAGTCATCCTTGCCGGGGTGGGACGACGAAATCATTTTTCAAAATCAGATTTCTGTCCCACTCGAAGTTTTATTCGAAACCTTTTTCACATTGGCAGTAGCTGACTGCATTGAAAATGCGCTTCAAACCAAGCTTTTTTCAACGCTAGTCATCCTTGCCGGGGTGGGACGACGAAATCATTTTTTCAAAATCAGATTTCTGTCCCACTCCATGTTTTATTCGAAACCTCTTTTCATATGGGCAGTAGCTGACTGCATTGAAAATGCGCTTC
>NZ_JAESMB010000015.1:0-2157 GCF_017892945.1 Staphylococcus sp. GDX8P114P-2
CAATGCATATCTTAGATAGTAGCCAACGGCTACAGTGATAACATCCTTGTTAAATTGTTTATATCTGAAATAGTTCATACAGAAGACTCCTTTTTGTTAAAATTATACTATAAATTCAACTTTGCAACAGAACCCTCTTTTTAATATCCCCGACTGGCAATGCCGGGATAGACTGTAACATTCTCACGCATAAAATCCCCTTTCATTTTCTAATGTAAATCTATTACCTTATTATTAATTCAATTCGCTCATAATTAATCCTTTTTCTTATTACGCAAAATGGCCCGATTTAAGCACACCCTTTATTCCGTTAATGCGCCATGACAGCCATGATAATTACTAATACTAGGAGAAGTTAATAAATACGTAACCAACATGATTAACAATTATTAGAGGTCATCGTTCAAAATGGTATGCGTTTTGACACATCCACTATATATCCGTGTCGTTCTGTCCACTCCTGAATCCCATTCCAGAAATTCTCTAGCGATTCCAGAAGTTTCTCAGAGTCGGAAAGTTGACCAGACATTACGAACTGGCACAGATGGTCATAACCTGAAGGAAGATCTGATTGCTTAACTGCTTCAGTTAAGACCGAAGCGCTCGTCGTATAACAGATGCGATGATGCAGACCAATCAACATGGCACCTGCCATTGCTACCTGTACAGTCAAGGATGGTAGAAATGTTGTCGGTCCTTGCACACGAATATTACGCCATTTGCCTGCATATTCAAACAGCTCTTCTACGATAAGGGCACAAATCGCATCGTGGAACGTTTGGGCTTCTACCGATTTAGCAGTTTGATACACTTTCTCTAAGTATCCACCTGAATCATAAATCGGCAAAATAGAGAAAAATTGACCATGTGTAAGCGGCCAATCTGATTCCACCTGAGATGCATAATCTAGTAGAATCTCTTCGCTATCAAAATTCACTTCCACCTTCCACTCACCGGTTGTCCATTCATGGCTGAACTCTGCTTCCTCTGTTGACATGACACACATCATCTCAATATCCGAATAGGGCCCATCAGTCTGACGACCAAGAGAGCCATAAACACCAATAGCCTTAACATCATCCCCATATTTATCCAATATTCGTTCCTTAATTTCATGAACAATCTTCATTCTTTCTTCTCTAGTCATTATTATTGGTCCATTCACTATTCTCATTCCCTTTTCAGATAATTTTAGATTTGCTTTTCTAAATAAGAATATTTGGAGAGCACCGTTCTTATTCAGCTATTAATAACTCGTCTTCCTAAGCATCCTTCAATCCTTTTAATAACAATTATAGCATCTAATCTTCAACAAACGGGCCAAGATTGTTTAAGCAAAACAAGACAAGTTAAGGGGTGCAGTTTATGCACCCCTTAACTTATCTATAAAATAATTTATAGCTATTGAAAAGAGACAAGAATTGTTCAAAGCTAATATTGTTTAAATCGTCAATTCTTGCATATTTTAAGGCTTGATAAAATTGGTTTTTGGTAAATAGTTTCATGTATTCTTTGTTAACCCATTTCATAACAAAATTTTCATATTGTTTTCTATCTTTGAGTGATATTTTTGAAGGGTGTCTTTTTAATACAATTAACGAGCTATTAACTCTAGGTTTTGGATGAAAGTATTCTCTAGGGATTTTACTTAATATGGATATATCAACTTCTGTCATTAAAAATAGTGCTAGTGAACGATTTGTATTTAGCAACCTTTTAGCAAATCCATATTCCACTATTAAATAACTTTCTGTAGCTGTGCTTTCAAAAACAATTTTTCGAATTATATCTGTACTTATATTGTAGGGTATATTTCCATATATCTTATATGACTTATTTTTAGGAAACTTAAATTGTAAAATATCTTTATTGATAACCTGGAAGTTCTCATATTCAATAAGTTTGTTTTTAGTTGTCCTACATAATTTAGGGTCTATTTCAATGGCGGTTACATAATTACACCTTTTAGCTAATTCAAACGTGAAATGACCTTTCCCTGAACCAATCTCAATAATATTATCATTTGTATTTAAACGTATATTTCTCAAAATTTCATTTATATGATACTTTGAAGTAATAAAGTTTTGACTATCTTTTATATTTTTTTTGTTCATTATAACCCACTCCAATGCGGTTATAATGAATGTTTATATTAAC
>NZ_JAESMB010000015.1:2262-5801 GCF_017892945.1 Staphylococcus sp. GDX8P114P-2
TTTTGTTTGGTTGATAATGAACTGTGTTGATTACAAAAATACTAAAAATGCCCATATATTAATTCTCCTTCTTATAAACTTAGAATAATTGTAGCACAAGCTCTGATAAATAAAAACATGATGAACGACCTTTAAATTTATACTGCAATCGGGCGCTATTGTTGAATAAAAGGTACGAGAGATTTCTCTTGTATCTTTTTTATTTTTGAGTGGTTTTGTCCGTTATACTAGAAAACCGAAAGACGATAAAAATTTTATTTTTGCTGAGTCTGGCTTTCGGTAAGCTAGACAAAATGGACAAAATAAAAATTGGCAAGGGTTTAAAGGTGGAGATTTTTTGTGTCTTTTAGCCCCTGTGGGAAATATAGCGTTTAACCAACATGGTTACCCACTTTTTATGCCAATTTTTAAATTTGCATGTAGATGGGCAGTATTGAACAACAATACTGGGAGTGCCAATGAAATTAGTATAAAAAGGAATTCGACAAAAACTAGGCTACTTATCCCCTATAGAATATAGGGAATTAGCAGCCTAGAAAATAGTGTTTTTATTGAGCTCCCTTAGTAAGGGTGCAGTGCCAATTTCACATCTCTTTTTTTAATTTTGTATTATGTTTTGCTAAACGTTATGACAAAAATTAGATCACGCATTTATGCCGAGAAAATTTATTGATGTTGAGAAGAACCCTTAACTAAACTTGCAGACGAATGTCGGCATAGCGTGAGCTATTAAGCCGACCATTCGACAAGTTTTGGGATTGTTAAGGGTTCCGAGGCTCAACGTCAATAAAGCAATTGGAATAAAGCAACTTTGTTATTTATAATTATTTGATTGGAGGTGTGAATATGTTTTTTAAGTGTTCTATATGTGATGAAAAATTAAAGAGAGGTTATAAAACTTTAGCATGTGAGAATAACCATACTTTTGATATTGCAAAAGAGGGTTATTCGAATTTAATTTCAGGGCATAAAAAAAGTAAATACGATAAAAAATTGTTTATTGCTAGAAGAGAATTGAATGATAGTAGCAATTTGTATTCGATATTAATTTCAAAAATCATAGAAATTATTAAAAAATATGAGATTAAAACTAAAAATAATGTGATAGATGTTGGTACTGGTGAGGGTTATATTTTAAATGAAATTAGTAAAACATTTCTTGGTGAAAATGAATTCTTAGGTATAGACATTGCAAAAGAAGGTGTAAAAAAAGCAGCAAAATCATATAAAAATATAAATTGGTTGGTTGCTGATCTAGCTGATATACCAGTTATGAATGGGAATGTAGACTTTTTAATTAATGTGCTTAGCCCTTCTAATTATGATGAGTTTAAAAGAGTTCTAGATAAAGAGGGGAAATTGATAAAAATAATTCCTAATAGTGATTATTTAAAAGAAATAAGGAATATAGTCTTTAGTAATCATAAAAATAAGGATTATGATAATTCTGAGGTTATAGATTTATTTGAAGCTAATTTTAATAAAATTGAAATGATAGACATTAGTTATAAGGTTAAATTAAATAAAGAAGAATTGAATAAATTACTTGATATGACGCCTTTAACGTGGAATTTAAGTGACGTAGAAAAAGAAGGAATAATTAAGAAAAACTTAAGTGAAATTACGATGAGTTTTAAGGTTTTGGTTGGTGGTTTTAAAACGAGTTGAAAACGAGTTTCTTCTTGTCTTGATAATAAGGGTAACTATTGCCGGCGAGGCTAGTTACCCTTAAGTTATTGATATGACTGGGTTTAACCACAAAAAAAGTTGCTTTTTCGTACCTATTAATGTATCGTTTTAAATGACTAGTAAAAAACATACATAGAAAGGGGAAAAAGCAACTTTTTTTATTGTCATAGTTTGTAAAAACTAAGTTGTTTTTATGTGTTATAACATGGAAAAGTATACTGAGAAAAAACAAAGAAATCAAGTATTTCAGAAATTTATTAAACGTCATATTGGAGAGAATCAAATGGATTTAGTTGAAGATTGTAATACATTTCTGTCTTTTGTAGCTGATAAAACTTTAGAAAAACAGAAATTATATAAAGCTAATTCTTGTAAAAATCGATTTTGTCCTGTCTGTGCTTGGAGAAAAGCTAGAAAAGATGCTTTAGGTTTATCTTTGATGATGCAATATATTAAGCAGCAAGAAAATAAGGAGTTTATTTTTTTAACTTTGACTACACCTAATGTAATGTGTGAGGAATTAGAAAATGAAATAAAACGTTACAATAATTCTTTTAGAAAACTTATAAAAAGAAAAAAAGTAGGTAGTGTTATAAAGGGATATGTCCGTAAGTTAGAGATTACATATAATAAAAAAAGAGATGACTATAATCCTCATTTTCATGTGTTAATTGCAGTAAATAAATCGTATTTCACAGATAAAAGATATTATATTAGCCAACAAGAATGGTTAGATTTATGGCGTGACGTAACAGGCATTTCAGAAATCACACAAGTTCAAGTTCAAAAAATAAGACAAAATAACAATAAAGAGTTATATGAAATGGCTAAGTATTCTGGTAAAGATAGTGATTATTTAATAAATCAAAAAGTATTTGATGCATTCTATAAATCACTTAAAGGTAAACAGGTATTAGTTTATTCAGGATTATTTAAAGAGGCTAAAAAGAAATTGAAAAATGGGGATTTAGATTATTTAAAAGAAATTGATCCAACCGAATATATCTATCAAATTTTTTATATTTGGAAACAAAAAGAGTATTTAGCTAGTGAACTTTATGACTTAACAGAACAAGAAAAAAGAGAAATTAATCACAAAATGATAGACGAAATCGAGGAAGAACAATAACAAAATATAAGTGCTAACAGCTGACCTCCCGATAACACCATGTAGTTATTGGGAGGTCAGCTGTTAAATTATGCACGAGTATTTTAAAAGTTATTGTGATGACGACGATAAACGATTATCAAAAGTATAATGTTAAAATGCTTTATTATACTAATGTTATATAAACATTATACTTTCGTTATACAATTTTTGACCCTGTCGGGAACTATAAAAACATGAAAATTTTAATTTGCATGTAAATGGACAGTGTCTAAAAAATTAGTCACTGGATTTGCTCAAATTTTTGTTTGTGAAATTAGAATATATTTATTTGGCTCATATTTGCGTTTTAAGAGCTTATATATGTTTTTAGGTATAAAACCTATATGACACACCCCTAAATCTTCAAAATGCCCCCTTAAAATTCAAAATAAGTGTATTAAAAATAAAAGCCAACCCAAATAAATTGGATTGGCTTATTCTTTCGTACGGTCTATTTATTTTTCTTTCGACGCCGTATCGTCGATGTAAATCAAAAAAGTGGTTCTGTTGCAAAGTAAAAAAATATAGCTAACCACTAATTTATCATGTCAGTGTTCGCTTAACTTGCTAGCATGATGCTAATTTCGTGGCATGGCGAAAATCCGTAGATCTGAAGAGACCTGCGGTTCTTTTTATATAGAGCGTAAATACATTCAATACCTTTTAAAGTATTCTTTGCTGTATTGATACTTTGATACCT